>JBDKTH010001135.1:0-2101 GCA_039680305.1 Thermoguttaceae bacterium
GCGCGGCCGGTTGACCAGGCGCGGCGGGGGCTCCGGACGCCACCCGCGGCTCGGCGCCTTGACTGGAAAGCGAACCAGGAGTCAGCCACGCTGCACCGACGGCACTGCCGGCCGCCGCGTTCAAAAAAGCTCGGCGATTGAACTTGCTCACAGGACAGACTCGCTTACTCGGGATCGAAATCGGAAAGATCGAAGGGGGGCGACTTGGGCAGGAGACGGTCGCGGTCAAAGGGCGGCTCGACGTACTCGGGCATGTCGTAGTCGGGGAACTCCTCCAGCCACTCCTGGCGTTCCTTGGCGTCGGCGTAGTGCTTCAGGCGAAGGCGGATGTCGTCCTCGCCGCAGGCGCCGAGGATGTCGATGTGCTGGTTCCAACCGGCCTCCGGCGGCAGATCCTTGATCACCTCGCGGAGCGAGTCTTCCCAGAGATAGGTGTAAAGCTCGCGGTCGCTCAGGTGGTCGGTGTGTTCCAGGTAAACGTGACGCTGGGCGAGGGCCTCAATCACTTTCCACAAGGTGGCAAAGAGGTGCTCGTCGGTCACTTCGCTGGGCGGGGGCAACGCGACGCCAGCCCCTTCGAGTTGCTGGAAGTTGCTCGTTTCCGGAGCGTTTTCCCAAGCGACGACGCTCTGCCAGAACTGTTCCTGGATCTCTGGCGGACACTGCTCGTCGGTGAATTCGACCATTTCGCCGTCAACCGACTCGCGGAGTTGCTCCTTGAGTTCGTTGATGCGAATCTCCTGGTCGATCCGCTCCAGGTCCTTGGGGTCGTCGATACCCATGCCGAGCCCTCGCTAGAATGAAGGGGCAATTTTGCCCCCCATTGTAACCGGCCGAGGAGGAAATGGTAGAGCGAACCTCGTGTGTTTTCTCACACGGCACAGAAGAGGGGCCGTTTCATGGAAGCAACGGCGACGATCAGGTGAGCTTGGGCCTACCTGAAGCGTTCCTTGACCAGCCCGCGAAACTGCGCCAGAGTCTTCACCTGCTGCACCGCCTGACGGAACGCGGCAAAATCAGGGAGAAACTTGGCGAAATAGCAGCTTGTGCGTGAGAGGCGTCGCAGGGCGACCTTGGGACCGTAGAGGTGGAACTCCCCTTCGACCAGACGCAGCAGAACCCGGCCGCGTTCGACCGGCGCGGGAGGCGGGGAAACTGCCGCCCCCGCCAGCAGCGCCCGGGCCTGGCGGAAAATCCACGGGTTGCCCAGGCAACCGCGGGCGATCGCCACGCCGTCGGCGCCGGTCGCGTCGAGCATCCGTCGGACGTCGGCCGCCTCGCGGATGTCGCCGCCGCCGATGACGGGGATGCGGACCGCCGCCTTGACGCGGGCGATCACCGACCAATCCGGGCCACCTTGATAGGCCTGCACAACGCTGCGAGCATGTATTTCTACGGCCGCGGCCCCGGCGGCTTCTGACCGGCGAGCCACCTCGGAGGCCGTCTCGTGTTCCGCGTCCGGACCAGAGCGAATCTTCACCGTCACCGGACGATTGACGGCCCGAACCACGCTCTCCACCAGCCGGCCAATTGCGGGCGGATCGGCCATCAGGGCGCCTCCTTCGCCGCGGCCGAGCAGACGGCGGACCGGGCAGTCGAAGTTGAGATCGATGGCGTCGAACTTCAATTCTTCCACGACGCGGGCGGCCTCGGCCATGACGGCCGGATCCTTGCCGCTGATCTGCCCGACCCGAGGGGCCTCATCTGGCGCGGTATGCAACAACCGCAGGGCTCGGCGATCCCGCCTCGCCACGTCGCCCGCATCGACCCGCTCGCTACGCACCAAGGCCGCTCCAAACTGCTTCATCAGCAGGCGGAAGCAGTAGTTGGTGTGCTCTTCCATGGCCGCCAACACGAGGGGATTGGCAAGGTGGAGGGGACCGATGTTCATGGAAGGAGGGGGGGAGACGAAGGACGAAGGACTAAGGACGAAGGACTAAGGACTAAGGACTAAGGACTAAGGACTAAGGACTAAGGACTAAGGACAAGCATACACTGCCAGAGAGTATGGTCCACAAGGTATTGGGCAAGAGTACGCGGCGAGAAACAAGGCGATTCCTGGCCCTTCGTCCTTAGCTCCCCTCGCCCGAACAGCGGGAGA
>JBDKTH010000420.1:0-1941 GCA_039680305.1 Thermoguttaceae bacterium
GATGTCCCAATACCGGGTCCGCCACGGGTTGTCCTCCGGGGCCGCGAGCACGTAGGTCACCACGCCCTTGCCGGTCGGCGCGTCGTACACGGCCGACCAGCGCGTGGGCTTGTCGATCTTCTGCCCCGTGTCGCCCGTAAACGCCGCCTCGACCCGCGAGCCGTCGAGTAGCTCAGCGCAGTATTCCGTGGCGGTCTGGGTCCAGGGGTGCATGAAGTGGTAGACGAGGTTGACCGGCGTGGGCCGATCGGCCTTGAGCCGGACGTCTTCCACGATCCGGTTGTCGCGCACGTGGATCTCCGTGTCGAGCACCAGCGTCCGGATCCGCGACTGCTTCACCAGCCGGATGTCATCGCAACGCACCGTCGCGGCAGGGATGGCCACCGGCTTGCCGTCGACGAAGAGTTGCTTGGAGAGGACTTGCTCCTCTTCGTTCTCGGTGTGCCCCGAGCCGATGAACCCCACGCCGGGGAAGTTGACCACGGAACCGTAGTGGCTTCCATATCGATCCAGGCCCAGACGCGTGCCCTGGTAGTCGACGCGGTAAAGGGTCCAGAACGACCGGCTCTCGAAGCGGATCCCCAAGTCGCCCACCGTGGTGACGATCTCCTTGGGCCAGGCGTCTTGCGGGTTCGGCGTGAAGGGCTGGAGGCTTACGTCGTCGACCAGCACCCGGCCCTGGCAGTCGCCCTTGGCTTCATAGAAGGAGAACCGCAGGCAGACGCTTGCCGTGCCCTCCGGCAACGGGTTGGCCGTGCCCGGGCCGAACTCGCCGCGCACCCTGCGCCAGTCGTACGGCTTCGACTGCGGGTTCAGCCCGAGGAAAACAATCTGCTTGAGCGACTTCCCTTGGACGTCGTAACAGTACATGGAAAAGGCGAAGACGCCTTGCTGAAGCCCTTCGTGCTTCAACTGTGCCTGGGCCCGATAGGCCTGATCGGCTTGGAGCTTCGGACCGATCGGTAGCCGCTCGGTCTCGACGCCGAGCAGTTTGCCGTCGGGATGCAGGTCGAGGACCTTGCCGTGCCCCGCGCCGCCATCGACGACCGCGGCCTGGGCCTCGCTGCCTGGGCGGAAGAGCCAGCCCTCCAGGCCGTTGTCAAAACCGGGGTTGGGCAAGGGACTCGCGGCCTGGGCCTGAGCGGTCCCGCAGAGGCCGGCCAACAGGAGCAAGGGGAGAATGGGGCGAACGTAAGGCATGAGAGCACCAAGGGAGCGAGGGGGAGGTTCGATTACGGCCCATCCTAGTTCAGACCGTCGGCGGGCTCAAGAGTCATCCTATAGACGGCCTCCTTCTGGCCCAGAGCCCCCTAACTCCATTTAGCCATTGTCCGAATTGGACCGCTTCCGAATAGTTCTGTTGGTCAGCCACAGCACGGTTGGCAAGAAGAAGCGCGACAGGCTCTTTGGTCCGCAAACCTGATCGCCAATGGTTCCCGGGAGACCGGGAACTAAGACGATCAGGGGCGACTTGAGACTACGTCGCGGCCCCTGAAAAGGGACTGCGGCGGAGTGTCTCAGTTTGAGCGGGCACTCATCCAGGGAAGACCTGGGTGAGGAGAGTCGAGACCGCTTCTTCCAGCTCTACCGTCACTGCTCGGCGCAAGTCGAGCAGAGAGGGTAGGGTGCAAAGCCAACCGCGACTGTGACGACCGTTACGCACCGCCCCGACGATTAACTGCCGGGGCGGCGTCGTTTCTTGGCCGGTCTTCTCTCGCCCCAGCGACCCCCGAATCCGAAAAGTCGCTCCGTTCTCTTCCCTGGGCACACACCTTTTCCCGTTTTCTCAAGTGTCCGTTCTGAGAATCTGGACAGCGGACGAGGCCTTGCGACAAGTTGACATGCACCTCGGGACGTAGTCAACTACTCTGATGGGTTCTGACGACCCAGATCGGTAATCGAGTAGGGGGGGGGGGGGGGGGGGGGGGGGGGGGGGGGGGG
>JBDKTH010000818.1:0-2409 GCA_039680305.1 Thermoguttaceae bacterium
GTCCGCAGTCGTGAAAATGGCCAGAAGTTGCCCACGGCTCACCGGCGGCACCCTCTCTACGTTCCCCATATCTCCTACTCCTCTCACGTCCGACAGAATCGGGATGATCGGTACATTTTACTCAACAGTCGTGTTGGTTAGCCCCGATAGGAGATTACAGGCCCTGCGCTAGAACTGCCTGGTTCGGGTGGGTACTCATCCAGAGAGGGGGGTGCGGGGCCGAGCGATTGGTTATCCCAAGGGGCGCAATCCTGGCTCAGCGAGGGCCAGCGGATGACGATGCGCGTTCGAGGACACAGCATGGGTAGTTCGGCGATGATTCACCGGAGGATGTGGCTGGGCGGCGAGGGAACCGTGCCGAGCGCGATGGCGCGGCGCCTTGCACTGGCCATGTGGCTGGTAGGGGTTCATCTGGCCGCCGCCGGAACTCCCGCAGGGACTTCGGAGGTCACGGATCAGCCGACCGCGAGTATGCAGATCCGGATCCCGGAACGTACGGCGGTCGAACAGGTCAGCGCCGAGGTCTGGGTCAGCTCGGATGAGGTCCGAGCCCCTCGTGTGATCCCGATCAAACTCGAGATGCGTCCGGAAAAGCGTCAGCCGATGCCCCAGCAGCTCGTAGTGCCAGAGGCTAAGCCGACGCCGACGAGCCCGAAGCTCACCCTGGGCGTGGGAGAGCCGGATTCCAGCGTGCGGGCCACACGGCCCTATGAACTGGAAGTCTTGCGATCGCGCCCGGCTGCGGCCGAAGTCAATCGCCTGTCGCCTCCCCCCGCCATGATGACGGAGCGGGTCTCCATGGCCTCTCCCCAGCCGGCCGTCCCGCAGGAAAGCCCCAAACCTTTGCGCATGGTGTTGCCGGCAAGCGAGCCAACCCGACGAGACGTCCAACTTGCCGTAAAACCGCTCGCTACCCAGGACAGCCAGCCCGAGACGCAAGCGGCGAGAACGATTCGCGACACGCGAAACAATAGCCTGCAGCCAACCCCCGCGAAGGCCGTCCAGCCTGTCCCGGCCGCCCGGATGGCCGACAGGATGGAACCGCCAGCCAACGCGCGGATCACGGGTCTCCGACAGCCGTTACCGGAGCCGGTTTCCGCGTGGCAGGGACGGAGCCGGTTCAACGCCAGCATGGAGGCCTCCGTGCCGACGCCGGCCCCGACAGAGCCAACACCGGCCCCCAGAGTCCCGACGCTAACGCAGCGGCCGCGCCCGGCCGCGAGCGTGCCAACGCCGGCCGCGAGCGTGCCGACCCCGGCGCCCAGAGTCCCGACGCTCGCCCAGCGTCCGCAGCCAGCGGCCCCGCCAGCGTTGCCCGCGGATGCCGAAGAGAAGCCGCCGGTCTACAACCCCGCGCCGGCTCCCACCATGGTGCCGCCGAAGGCCGAACCTGCGCCGGTGAAGGTCGAACCTGCACCGCCGCGAGACGAACCGATCCCGGCGAAGGCTTTGTCGCCGAAGCCCGTCGCGGATCCGATGCCGGCGGCCCCGCCCGTCGTGAGTCAACCAGCGCCCCCGCCCAGCCCGATTACACCTGCCGACATCCGGCCGGCTCCGGTACTGCCGCCGGTTCCTGCCCCGGCAAACCTGCCGAGGCCCGAAGGTGCAGGCCCCATCGTTGCCGACGGAGGCGTGGTCGGGCCGTTCGAGGTGATCGAAGAATCGGGCGAGATGACCGTGATGCTCCGCCGCAGCAAGCTGTTGCGGACTCGCGTCGACATCTACCGTACGGCCGTCGTCGATCCGTCGATCTGCGACGTCGTCCAATTCACGCCGCGTGAAATCTCGCTGGTCGGAAAAGGCCAAGGCGCTACGCATATCACCTTCTGGTTCGATGACAAAGGCTTCCGTCCGATCACCTACCTGGTCCGGGTGGTGCCCGATCCGGAGGTGCAGAAGCGGCGGGAGGAACAGTATGGGCTGATGGCCGAGCGGTTGGCGGAACTCTTCCCCAACAGCAAGATCGAGATGGTCCCCTTGGCCGACAAGCTGATCGTCCGCGGCCAGGCCCGCGACGCCGCCGAGGCGGCCCAGATCATGGCGATCATCCGCGGCGAAGTGATCAACACGCGGGGGATCGTCGAAGGCCGGGCCGCCGACCCGTTGTCGCAGGAGGAGAGCGGACGCCCCTTGCCGGCGACCCAGGTGATCAACATGCTCCGGATCCCCGGGGTCCAGCAGGTCGCCCTGCGGGTGAAGATCGCCGAGCTGAACCGCTCCGCGGCGCGGAACTTCGGCGTCGACATGGACATGAGCTTCGCCGACGGGAAGATCCTGCTCAAGTCGCTGTTGAACACCGCCTCCGGCGGCACGGCGACCTTGATCGGCAACCTCGACGGCGGCGACATCAACTTCGGGATCCACTACCTCGAAAAGCACGGCGTGATGCGGATGCTCAGCGAGCCGACC
>JBDKTH010001331.1:0-6167 GCA_039680305.1 Thermoguttaceae bacterium
TCCGGCCTGAGGAAGCTGCCGACATTCTTCAAAAGCACGCGCTGAAGCTGAACCCCGTTTGTGAAGAGGCTCTGGGCCGGTTGGCCGCCTGTTATGCGATCCTCGACGGTCGGTCCGAGAATCGGCCCAGCAAGCGGTTCACGCAGCTTGTCGAGCGGGCGACTGCCCGGAATCCGCATGCGGGCGACTTCTTCCTGGCGCTGGCGCTCTGGCTCGATGATCGCAACCAGTTTGCCGAGGCCGAACAGTTCTTCCGTGAGGCCAGCCAGCGCATGCCGCAGTTGCTCGGGCCGAAGAACCACCTCGGGATGATGCTGATGCGAGTCGGCCGGGAAGCCGATGCCCGGAAGCTGCTCGAAGCGGGGTTCAAAGAAGACCCGTTCAACGTGCGTGTCAAGAATACCCTGGAACTGCTCGACGTGCTCGATTCGTTCACTACCGTCGAGACGGGCGATTGCCTCCTCCGCTTCGACGCCCAGCACGACAAGCTGCTCGGCCGCTATGCGGCGAGGTATCTGGCCGAGATCTACCCGAAGCTGTGCGAGCAGTTCGGCTATCGGCCCACGGATCGGCCGTTGGTGGAAGTGTTTGGCGAAGCCCGGGGCTCTAGCGGGCACCAGTGGTTCAGCACGCGCATGGTCGGCCTGCCCTACCTGGGCACGGTGGCGGCGAGCACGGGGAAGATCGTCGCCATGGTCTCGCCGGCCGCGGCTCGGCAGAAAGCCAAGTTCAACTGGGCCCAGGTGCTGACCCACGAAATGGTCCACGTGATCACGCTCCAGCAGACTCACTTCAACATCCCGCACTGGTACACCGAAGGCCTGGCCGTGTGGAGCGAAGGTTATCCGCGGGCTTCGGAGTGGAACGAGCTGCTGATCAAGCGAGTGAACTCGGGCAAGCTGTTCAACCTGGACACGCTCAACTTCGGCTTCAGCCGGCCCAAGAGCGGCGATGACTGGCTGTTGGCCTATTATCAGGCCGATCTTTACGTCGAGTACATGCTCGAAGGCCGCACGCCCGAGGTGTTGCGAAAGTTGCTTGCCGCCTATGCCGAGAATCTCAGCACGCCGGAGGCGATCGAGCGGGTGTTTGGCCAGTCGCAACAGAAGTTCGAAGAGGGATACGTCGCCTATTTGAAGAAGACGGTCGCGAGGCTGTCGGGAGGCCAGACGCCGGCGGAGACGAATTTCACGGCGATCCTCAACGCCTACGAGGCGAAGCCTCAAGAGGCCGATCGGGCGGCAGAGCTGGCCTACGCCTACCAACGTCGCGGCTCCTATCCCAAAGCCTTGGAGTTGGCCGAGCAGGTCTTGGCCAAGGAGCCCAAGCATCCGTTGGCGGCGTACGTCCTGGCCCGGCTCCAGGCCCGCGCCGGTCAGACGGAGGAGGCGCTGAAGCTGTTGGAAAAGTGCCTCGACCCCCAGAAGCCGGATCCCAAGCTCCTGAACCTGTTGGCCAGCTTGAAGCTGAAGGCCGAGGACTATGCGGAAGCGGCTCGCCTCTACGAGTTGGGGGCCAAGCTCCAGCCGCACGACATGCGCTGGCTCCAGGCCTTGGCGTTGGTCTATGCCCGAACCGAGAACCGTGCGAAACTGGCTGAGGTTTTCACTCAGATTGCCCGAGGGGACCCGGACCACCTGACTTCGCGAATCGAGCTAGCGCGGATGGCCCTCCAAAAGCGGGAGTACGAGACAGCGATCGAGTGGGCGAACCAGGCGCTCCAGATCGACGTAACAGAGGCAACTGCCCACCAACTTCTGGCGGAAGCGGCGGCCGATCGTCATAATAACCCTTTGGCGATCGAGGAGTATGAGACGGCGATCGAACTCGATCCCACCGCCCCGCAGCCGCAACTGGCCTTGGCCGATGTCTACCTCCAGGTGAAGAAGCCCGAGGAAGCCCGGCGCGTGCTAGAGGCCTTGCTCAAGCAGACGCCCGACCACGCGGTGGCGAAGCAATTGTTGGAGACCTTGAAGGAGAACGGAAAACGTGACGGCCGATAAACACCCGGGGGACGCCTCGCCTGCTGCGAATCGTTCAATGCCTCAGATCACCCTGTCGGATTTTCAGAAGCTCATCCGTGACATGTACTTGCGCAAAGACGTCGCCCGCGGCGTCGATGGCACGTTCATGTGGCTGATGGAGGAGATTGGCGAGCTGGCCTCCGCGCTGCGAAGTGGAACCCATGAGGAACGCACGGCCGAGTTTGCCGACGTGCTGGCCTGGCTAGCGACGATCGCCAATGTGGCCGGCGTGGACCTGAACGAGGCGGTGGCCCAGAAGTATGGCACCGGCTGCCCCGGCTGCGGCAAGTTCATCTGCACCTGTCCCGACGCGGAGAAGCCATGATTCGTCTCTTCGCCGCGATCCTTCTCTCTGCGGCCCTCGTCGGGCCGGCGCTGGCGGAGGAACCGCTGCCGGCTCCGGACATCGTGGGGGTGCGCGTGGGGTTTGCCGGCCACTACAAGGTCGGGCTATGGACACCTGTGGAAGTGACGCTCCGCAGCGGCCCGCAGCCGCTCGAGGGGCAGGTCGTCCTGACCGTTCCCGACGGCGATGGCGTGCCCAGCCGCTACACCGTGCCGGCCAAGGGGACCTGCCATCTGACTGCCGGGCAAGAGACCCAGGTGACGGCCTACGTCAAGTTCGGCCGGGTGCAGAGTGCGCTGAACGTGGAGTTCCGTGTCGCCGACCAGACGGTCGCCCGCCGCACGTTCCAGGCCGGCGCCTCGGCCGATCGCTCGCACCTCCCCCCTGCCCTGCTCTCCGGACAGGAGTTGTTGGTCGAGGTCAGCGCCGCTGGGATGGGCACGCAGGAGGCTGCCGGCTCGATCGAGCGGCACGCGGACGAAAAGGCCGACGTGGTCCGCCTCAGCGATGCTTCCGAGTTACCCGACAAGTGGTTCGGCTACGAAGGCGTCGATGCGATTCTCCTTTCCACGAGCGAACCGAAGCTCTACGACAGCTTGAAGCCCGATGGGCCGCAGGTAGCGGCGCTCCAGCAGTGGATTCGCATGGGCGGGAAGCTGGTCCTGAGCGTTGGCCGGCAGGCCGAACAAGTCCTCAAGCCTGGCTCGCCGTTGGCCCGGTTTGCGCCGGGGCGTCTGGAGAAGACGATCCCCTTGCGCCACACCGCCGCGCTGGAGACCTACGCGGCCAGCTCGATCGCCATCACCGCCGCCGACGGCCGCCGACCGGAGCTGCACGTCCCCCTGCTTGCCGATCTCTCGGGAGTGATCGAAGCGAGGGAGAACAAGGTGCCGCTTATCGTGCGACAGCCGTTCGGGTTCGGCCAGATCGTGTTTGTGGCGGTCGACCTGGACCGAGCGCCGCTGGCCGACTGGACCGATCGCGGGCTGCTGGTCAGAAAGCTGTTGGACATGCCGGTCTCGGTGATCGAAGAGTCCAACGACAATCGTGCGGTGATGCACTTTGGTTTTGCCGACATGGCCGGCCAGCTGCGCAGCGCCTTGGACCATTTCCGCGGGATGCGGCTGGCCCCCTTCTCGCTCGTCGTGGTGATCGTGATCGGCTACATCCTGGCAATCGGCGCCGGCGACTACTTCTTCCTCCGCAAGTTCCTGCGACGGATGGAGCTCACCTGGGTCACATTCCCGTTGATTGTCTTGGTCGTCTGCCTGGGCGCCTATCTGTTGACCGGATGGCTCAAGGGCAACCGGGTCCTGGTCAACCAGATCGATCTGGTCGATGTGGACGCCCAATCGGGCCGGCTCCGTGGAACCGCTTGGGCGAACGTCTTCAGTCCGAAGACCGATCGCTACAACCTCGCCTTCCAGGCACGTTCGCTTGGCGGCGGCAAGCTCCGCGACGCGGAGGTGCTCGCTTCCTGGCTGGGCCTGCCCGGCGAAGCCCTCGGCGGCATGAATCCGAAGACGGCCGAGCCGATGGTGTGGAAAGGCCAGTACTCAATCGCTCCTGAACTGGATCGCCTCGACGGCGAGCCGATCCAAATCGGGGCGACCAAGAGCTTGACCGCCCGGTGGACCGCGCCGGCCGACGTCGTGCCCAAGGCCGAGATCCGCTCGGAGGATCGTCTCCCGGTCGGTGAGATCACCAACACCCTCGATTTCGCACTCACCGATTGTGTGTTAGCCTACGGCAACTGGGCCTACGAGTTGGGCACGATCGGGCCGGGGCAGTCGGTCCAGGTCGGGCCGATGCTCAAGCGGCGCGAGCTTCGCACCCTGCTTACCGGACGCAAAGTGGTCTTCGAGAAGGACGAGAAGCTCCGCGAAGAAGTGACGCCCTACGACCAGTCGAGCGTCGACCTGGCCTATATTCTGCGTGCGATGATGTTCTTCCAAGCCGCGGGCGGGAGCCACTACACCGGCCTGCTGAATCGCTACCAGCCGTTCGTCGACCTGAGCAACCTCCTGAAAACCGATCGCGCCATCCTGGTCGCGATGGTCGCCCCGGCCAAGGAAGCCGAACGCCACGGCGCCGTCCTCCTTCGCGACGGCCAGCCGCTGGCCGACGCGCGCAATCGTCACAAGACGATTTACCGCTTTGTCTTCCCCGTCCGCCCCGAAGGCGGAGAGGGAAGATGAGGATTTGAGATTTCAGATTTGAGATTTCAGATTTGGGATTTGGGATTTGGGATTGGAGAAAAGCCGCATGCGAACAATGGCTCGAATCGAAGAGCCGTTCGCGCCCAACTCCAGCACCGGAGCCCCGACACCCAGATTCGAAATCCCAAATCTGAAATCCCCAATCCCAAATCTGAAATCTGAAATCCCCAATCCTGAGCGTTTCCGGCTGTGATCAAAACACAAGACCTGACCAAAGTCTACGGTGACCTGCGGGCGATCGACCAACTCAACCTGGAGTTGAACCAGGGGGATCTGTTTGGGTTCATCGGGCCCAATGGGTCGGGGAAGACGACCAGCATGCGGATCCTGGCCACCCTGCTGCAGCCGAGCTGGGGCGAGGCCTACGTCTGCGACTACTCGATCTACACCCATCCCAAGGAAATCCGCCGCCTGATCGGCTACATGCCCGACTTCTTCGGCGTCTATGACGACATGAAGGTGATCGAGTACCTGGAATTCTTCGCCGCCACGTATCGGATCAAAGGTCCGTCGCGGCGCAAGGTCTGCGAAGAGATGCTGGCCCTGGTCGACCTGGGCTACAAACGCGACGCCTATGTCACGAGCCTCTCCCGCGGCATGACCCAGCGCCTCGGCCTGGCCCGGGTGCTCCTGCACGATCCCCAGGTCCTCTTGCTCGACGAGCCGGCCAGCGGCCTGGACCCCCGGGCACGGATCGAAATCCGCGGCCTGCTCAAGGAACTCCGCAAGTTGGGCAAGACGATCATGGTCTCCAGTCACATCCTGCCCGAACTGGCCGATATCTGCAACAAGGTGGGGATCATCGAACGCGGCAAACTGCTGGTCAGCGAGGAGGTCACCGAGGTGATGCGCCGCGTGCGCCAGCAGCCAATCCTCGAAATCGAGATTGTCGGCGATCGCGATGCGGCGGGCAAGCTCCTGGAACAGCACGACCTGGTCGAGAAAGTCGACGTCCGCGACGGCCGCCTCCTGGTCACGCTGTCCAAGGGCGTCGAAGACTATAGCGACCTGTCCACGCTGCTCATCAAGGCCGGCTTCAAGCTGATCACCTTCAAGCTCGACGAGATCAACCTGGAAACGGCCTTCATGGCCCTGACCAAGGGGATCACGGCGTAGGGGATAAAACTGCTTCGATTTGAGCTAAATGGACTTGCACGATCTTGGGAGCCGCAATGGATCTCGCAACACTCCCACGTTGACCGAAAAGAGTGTAAGCAAAGGGAAAAGGGAAAAGGGGAAAGACGGAAAAAGGGAAAGAAGACTGAGGAAGAAGACCAAGATTCGAGCATCGGGTGCGACTTGGGCGAATGCCTTCAACTCTGTCGTTGTCGTCTTTCCCTTTTCCCCTCCTTCCCCTTTTCCCTTCACTTACACTGCCTTTTCCTCGACGTGACTCCCAGGCTCACGCAAGCCCATTTAGCCCCTTAGCCTCCGAATTCCTTACCCTCACCCCGGTCATCCCGATCGCATCGGAGAAGCAAATGGCCGACTTCATTACCGTCGCCAAGATCGGCGAAATCGCCGAAGGACGCGGCAAGACCGTCATGGTCGGCGATCGCGAGATCGCCATCTTCTGCT
>JBDKTH010000054.1:0-3446 GCA_039680305.1 Thermoguttaceae bacterium
GGCTGACGGGGTGATCAGAGAGAGCTTCTTCGTCTCAAAATCCCAGACCCCGATGCGGCCATCGATCGGGATTCCGTTGCACCAGGCCCCGCCGCGTTGGATCTCCGTGCTGAAGGCCAGATACCGCCCGTCGGGCGACCAGTCGGCACCCACACCTTGGATGCCCAGCTTCGTGACCTGCCCGGTGGCAACGTCGACGATCACCAGCGGATAGACATTCCCATAGCCGGGCGTGTTGCCGATCGCCAGCTTCTTGGCGTCGGGCGACCAGGCCGGGGCCGTCTTCACCGCCGTGTCGAGCACTCGCCGCACCTTGCCGGTCTTGAGCTCAACGACGAACAGCCCATGCTCCTCCTTGGCCTCGCCCGGCTGGTACGACCCGACAAACGCCACCAGTTCCCCGCCGGGCGCCGTACGCTGATAGAGCACATCACACCCGGCAGACAGCGTCGGCTTGTCCACCTTGGCCTCGGCCGGCGGTTCTGCCAGTCCCACCGAAGCCCCGACCACGAGATACGCCGCCAACCCCCGGATGACGCCCCGCATGACTGCCTCCATTTTTGCGTGGAATGAAGAAATTCCGTCGTCCACGCCGCTGATTCTACCCCACCTGTCGCATCGCCACAAGAAAAGTAGCAGGCACGCTCCGCCGTGCCGTTCGCTTTTGCGTCCGACTGCCCGTTGCTAGCGTCGCAAGCACCAGGGACATGCAGCCGAATGAGATGTGGTGGGTTGCTCCGCGTGCCGTTCCTGATGCCCCCCTCACCGCTCGACCACCACCATCGCGTGGACTTCCAGCGGCGGGAGGCTCACTTGCCAGCCGTCTTTCACTTCGATCGGCGACAGCGGCAGCTTGCCGGGCATCAGGAACACACGCCGCGGGCGCTCGCCGCGGAGCGTCAGCGTGATGTCGTGGATTGGGATCACTTCCCGCCGCTCGTAGAGCGTCTGCTTGACGACGTTTTGGGATCGGCCGAAGGAAGACAGGTCGTTGACCAGATGCACCACCAGGCGCTCGCCCTGGGTGTGGAGCATGCTCTGGACGATCGACGGGGCTTTCACTTCCACCGGCGGCGGGCCGGCGGCCGCGTCGCGCACGGCCAACTCCAGCAGGCGAGCCAGGTGGGCGTGGCCGTAGCGGAAGTACATCCACGTCAGGTCGAACGGCAGGTAGATCACCTTGCCCTTGCCGTAGGTCGTCTCGATCAGGGCTGCATGGTCGCCCCGCTCGGCCTTGCCCGAGGCCTTGTCGACCGTCGTCGTGCGCAGCCGCACCGGGCTTTTGAGCGAGCCGGTCGGGTCGGCCAGCATCAGGCGGCAGTGCAGGGGAGAGGTCCGCAGCCCGGCCGCGGCCGACTGAGTCGCCGTACGCAACTGGAGCAACTCGGCCAACTGCGGATCGGCGCTCCAGCGATGGCTCGTCGGCATGTAGAGCGTTGCGGCGTTTGATGCCTTGCTGCTGAAGTCCATCTTGATCGACCGGGTGTCCTGCTCGCCCGCCACCTTGGCCTGGAACAGGTCGGCCAGGCCGAACGTGTCGCGCAGCTTCCCTTGCTCGTCGTAGCGCGACGTCTCGTAGGTGGCGACCAGCCCGCCGCCGTCGCGCACGAACCGCCGGAGCGTCTCCATCTCCGCCGCCGACATCGCCGCGCAATTGGGCAGCACGAGAACCTTGTGCTTCTCCAACTCCCCACGCTCCAACTCCCGATCCGTCACCAGCGACACCGGCAAGTGCCGCTCGAGCATCGTCTGAAACGCCCCATAAACCCCCTGGATGTACCGTTCCTTGGGCTCTTCGCGCCCGTACCACAGTTCGGTCTTCTCCGACACGACCAGTCCGCACCACGGCGTCATCCGGTCCGCTCGGAAAAACTCGTCGCGAGCGGCCGTCTCGGCCATATACTTGGCCATCACGTCGCGCCCAGGCACCGACTGGGCCGCCACGCAGCCGTTGGTCATCATCGACATCACGCGGATCGTGGCCTCCGTGGCGCCAAGCGGCTGGGTGCGGAGATAGGAGGGGCTCGACCACATCAATGCCCGCTTGTTCTTGCACAGTCCGGCCAGATGCCAGCACATGAACGGATAGTGCGACGGGAAGGCGAAGAACGACGGATCGACCGAGTCGTACCAGCCGATCTCTTCCAACAGGGCGTCGACGTTTTCCACCACGCGGATCGAATTGCGGATGTTGCCGCCGTTGCGGTAGCACCAGGCGTTCCAGGTGTTCACCACCAGCGCCGCCTCCGGGTTGGCGGCTTTGATCGCCCGATTGAAATCCAACATCGCCTCGTCGATCGTGCGATACTTGAACTCGACCCACTCGCGCCACAGCGGGCTTTCGAAATCCTCCTTCACCGGCGGCTCCTGGCCGGTCTTGGCGCGGAACTTCGCCTTGCACGTCGGGCAGTAGCACTCGTCCGCCCGGGCGTGGAACATGTCAAAGAAGATTCCGTCGCAGCCCACCTTCGTGACCAGTTCCACCACGCGATTGCGCACGAGCGTGCGGTAGTCGGGGTTGTTGACGCAGTAATACGCCGTCGGCTTGCCGCGGCTGTTGATGCACTTCCAGTCGGGATGGGCCTCGCCGAGCGCGACCGGCTCGCGCTGGGCCCAGTAGTAGCCCAGGTAACGGATCCCGTGCCGGTGGCACAACTGGACGATCTCACGCGTG
This sequence comes from Thermoguttaceae bacterium, assembly GCA_039680305.1. Classification (GTDB taxonomy): domain Bacteria; phylum Planctomycetota; class Planctomycetia; order Pirellulales; family Thermoguttaceae; genus JBDKTH01. Next base: position 2,675 of record JBDKTH010000054.1, read on the forward strand.
CCGTCACGTCCCTGCATCACCGGATCGGGCTCGCCGTACTCGCTCTTCCATCCGAGCCCTTGCCACCCCTCGCCGCTGTGGACCCGCGAGAAAAGCATCTGCACCTTGGCCGCGGCCGCATCGGCGATCAGTTTCTCCGGCCAATCGCCCTGCGCCTGCCGATTCGGCAGATCCGTGTACGCAACCCGGGTAATCTCGCTGAGCCACTTGGGCGGCGCCGGGGACTGGGCCCAAACCTGGGAAGCGGCCACAAGGACGGTGAGAACGGCGAGCAGAAGGCGGTGTTTGTTCATCGTGGCGGGGGGCGTAGGGTGTAGGGGGAAGGGGGGAAGAACCACGATCCGTGCATCCAACGCCTGATCCTATCGCGCCGACCTCCTGCCAGCAAGAAGGTCGCAGGCACTGCCTGTGGCGAGACCTGAGAAATTGGGTGGCATGCCGTCACGCGGCGCAGCCGTGGGTCGGCATGTTTTCTCTCTCACGAACATGCCGACTCGTCGCTGCGCTCCGTGACTGCATGCCACCCAACCACTTGCCAAGAAGGCAAGCAGTGGTACACAATACATCGCTCACCCATCACGTCCCCAACTCGAAGACCACGGGAAAGGAGCCCCAACTGATCGAGTCCCATTCGCTTCCCGCCCGAACGCTCGTCTTGCGGTCGCTCGTTGCCCTGGGGCTGTGCGCTCTTGTGGTGGCGATTTGCTACGTCTGGATCGATCGGCCCGTGGCGTGGTTCGTTCACGACCATGGGCGGTGGCCCGTGCTGCGC
>JBDKTH010001095.1:0-4680 GCA_039680305.1 Thermoguttaceae bacterium
CCCCCCCCCCCCCCCCCACCGCCCTACTTGATTAGCGATCTTGTTTGGCAATACCCACCAGCGGAAAGCCGCACTGCTTGCCCGGAAGGCAAGCAGTGGCACACGGCGGCTTTTTCCAAGGGGGCTACTCGCGTGTTCCGGCGATCTTGATCAGCTTGTCGAACACGCCGAGCAAGACGAACGTCGGCGCCCATTGGCCGACGAACAGACTCTGCTCCCTCTTGCCCATAAACTGCAACGCCAGCGAGCCGGCGATCGAGCCCATCGCTAGCCAAAGAAACGCATCCGATGGTAGCTTGACGATCTGTTTCTGGATCGATCCGGAAACCAGATCCTCCGCTTGCTGCTGCAAAGTCTCACTTCCGCGCATAAACCGGCCTGTGGTCGACATCGTTCAGTCTCCTTTTGACGGGACGGGCCACGAGGACGATCCGTGGCCACGATCCCTGGAGATGACGCAAGCCGTGTGCCAAGGGGCTCAGTAGTTCGCCGGCTCGGGTAGCGTCGGCTGCGGAATTGCCTGAAAGGCCGGCGCGGCGGTCGTCGCTGGCGATGCTGGCTGCTGATACGACGCGGGCTGCTGATAGTAGGTCTGAGTGGGTTGCTGATAGATCACGCTGGGTTGGGTGTAGGCAGGAGCCGGCTGCACGTAGACCGGGGCCGGTTGCACGTATACGGGAGCCGGGGCCACATAGACCGGAGCCGGACGCACCACGACCGGAGGAGGGGCCATGAAGAAATGGAACGGATATCCATGATGGTGCCCGTGACCATGATGACTCCCATGGCCATGATGCGAGGGACTGCCAAAGCCGATTCCCACGCTCACGCCGGCCTGCGCCGTCGAACCGGCAAAGGCCACAACTGCCAAGATGATCGCCAGGACCAGAATATCTCTTCCCTTCATCGCAAACGCTCCCACGCTAGCATTCCTTGCATCGATTCATGCCTTGATCGCCCCGTTGAGAGCCTCATCGTACCATTGGTCCAGCAGCGGACAAATCCCGTTTTTCACGGCCGAGAGTTGACCGCGGAGGAGATCATTGGACGACGATTCCGTCGCCACGCGCTTAGCCGCTGCAAGACTACGAAGAAAACCGGGACGAAGAAGATCGACAGGATCGTCGAGGCGATCATCCCGCCGAACACCGCGGTGCCCAGGGCCCGCCGGCTGGCCGCACCGGCGCCGTCGGCGATGACCAGCGGGACGACGCCGAGGATGAAGGCGAACGACGTCATCAGGATCGGCCGGAATCGCTTTTGGGCCGCTTCGGCGGCCGCCTCGGCAACGTCGACGCCGGCGGCGTGCAGATCGCGGGCAAACTCGACGATCAGGATCGCATTCTTGCTGGCCAGCGCGATGATCAGCACGATGCCGATCTGCGTGTAGATATTGTTGTCCATCCCGCGCAGCGCAACCGCGATGACCGTGCCCAGCAGGGCCAGCGGCACGACAAGGATCACGGCAGCCGGGTTGGTCCAGCTTTCGTACTGGGCCGCCAACACGAGGTAGACCAGCAAGACGGCCATGGCGAAGACGTAGATCGCCTGGTTGCCGACCTGTTTCTCCTGGTAGGAGATGGCGGTCCACTCGTAGCTCATGCCCTGGGGGAGCTTGCTGGCGGCCATCTGCTCCATGATCGTCAGGGCCTGACCGGTGCTGGTCCCCGGTGCCGCCTGGCCGGTGATCGAGGCGGACGGATAGAGGTTATACCGGATGATGGTCTGGGGACCGAGTTCCCGCTGGACCGTGAGGAGCGAGCCGAGCGGCACCATCTGGCCCGCGTTGTTGCGGACTTCCAGCCGGACGATGTCCTCGATCTTGTCGCGGAATTGGGCCTCGGCCTGCAGCCGGACCTGGTAGGTACGGCCAAACGCGTTGAAGTCGTTGACGTAGTTCGAGCCCAAATAGGTCTGCAGGGTGTTGAACACCTGGTCGAGAGGAATGTCGAGCGACTTCACCTTGGTCCGGTCGATGTTGAGGTAGACCTGCGGGAAGTCGGCGCTGAAAGTGGTGTTGAGCGCCTGGAGATTGGATTGGGAATTGCCGGTCTGAACCAGATCCTGGGTGGCGCGATCCAACTGGTTCATCCCTAGATTGCCGACGTCGAGGACCTGCATCTGGAATCCGCCCGCGACGCCCAGGCCGCGGATGGCCGGCGGCGGGAACGCGATGAGGATCGCCGCAGGAACGTCGTTGAAGGCGCGACGCAGGTACCCTAACACGGCGTCCTGGCTTTCGCTCGGCTTTGTCCGCTGGTTCCAGTCTTTGAAGGTGACGTAGAACGTGGCGGCGTTGGAGTTGACCGTGCCTTCAAAGATGTTCTGCCCGCCGACCGCGTTGACGTTCTGGATGGCGGGGTTCGCCCGGAGGATCGTGTTGACCTGATTGACCACGCGCCGGGTCCGCTCTTGGGACGCCCCATTGGGAAGCCTTGCGCTGACGATGAAATAGCCTTGATCTTCCACGGGCAGGAAGCCCGTCGGCAGGGCGAGGAATAGCCAGGCGGCAAGGCCGGCCAAGAGCACGAACAGGCCCATGATCAGCAGCGGGTGGCGGACGCCCCAGCGACTGGAGGCGGCATATCCTCGCTCGACGCGTCCATAGCCGGCGTTGAAGAGGCGATACAAGAAGAACTTGCGCCGGCCACTGGGCGGCCGGAGATACGTGGCGCATTGTGCCGGCTTGAGGGTCAGCGCATTGATGGCGCTGATCACTGCCGTGGCGGCGATCGTCAAGGCAAATTGCCGGTAGAGTTGGCCGGTGATCCCCGCCAAGAATGACGCCGGCAGAAAGACGGAGATGAGCACCAACGTGATGCCCATCACCGGGCCAGTCAGTTCGCCCATGGCCTTGATTGTCGCCTCTTTGGGCTGCAAGCCTCGCTCCACGTAATGCGCTGCCCCCTCGACAATCACGATCGCGTCGTCGACCACGATGCCGATCGCCAGCACCAGGCCGAAGAGGGTGAGAATGTTGATCGAAAACCCCAGGGCGTACATGGCCGCAAACGCGCCGATGATCGTCACCGGCACGGTCGTCGCCGGGACGAGCACCGCACGCCAGTCCTGCAGGAAGACGAGGATGACCAGCAGGACCAGCCCTCCGGCTTCGAGCAGGGTCCAGTAGACCTCGTGGATCGATGCGCTGACAAACTTCGTGGTGTCGAAGGGGATGTCGTATGCGATGCCCTGGGGAAAGCGGACTTTGAGCTGCTCCATCCGTTGGCGGACGCGGTTGGCCACGTCGATCGCATTGGCTTCTGGCAGTTGGAAGACTGCCACTCCCGCCGCCGGCTTGCCATTGACCAGGAAATACCGGTCGTAGGTCTGCGCACCGAGGTCGACGCGGGCCACGTCCTTAACCCGGGTAATCTGGGGCGAGGGGCCCTGGACCGTCTTGACGATGATGTTGGCAAACTGGCTGGGGTCGGTGAGCCGGCCCAGGGTGACGACGTTGTACTGGAAGGGTTGCGCCGCCGGGGCCGGCGGCTGGCCGATCTGGCCGGCGGCCACTTGCACGTTCTGCTCTTCGACCGCATCGATGACATCCTGCACCGTCAGGTTGCGGGCCTTGAGCTTCTCGGGATCGAGCCACAGCCGCATGCTGTAGTCGCCGGCGCCGACGACGTTGATATCGCCGACGCCGGGGATCCGGGCCAGTTCGTCGCGGATGTTGATCGTCGCATAGTTGCTCAGGAAGAGACTGTCGAACCGTTGGTCGGGGGACGTCAGGGTGACAAACAAGATGATGTCGGTCGACTGCTTCTTGGTCACGAGCCCTTGGCGCTGGACTTCCAGGGGCAAGAGCGGCAGGGCGATCTGGACCCGGTTCTGGACCAGCACTTGCGCCATGTTGATGTCGGTGCCCACCTCAAAGGTGACCGTCAGGGTGTAGGAACCGTCGCTCGCGGACGTGGAGGACAAGTAGAGCATGTTCTCCACGCCGTTGACCTGTTCTTCGATCGGCACGGCCACGGTGTCGGCCACGACCCGGGCATTGCCCCCCGGATAGACGGTCGTGACCCGGACGGTAGGCGGTGTAATCTGGGGATACAGCGACACGGGGAGCACGTACATTGCCAGCAGGCCAAGGACCATCGTGACGATGGCAATGACGTTGGCGAAGATCGGCCGATCGATGAAGAAGCGAGAAATCATGCGGTGGTGGTTGCCCCGGGGTTAGGAGTCCTTCGCTTCCTGATGAGCCGCGAGCTGCGACGACTGAACTTCGACGGGTTGGACCTTCGCCCCGGGGCGAGCCCGTTCCAGCCCCTCGACGACAAATTGTTCCCCGGGCTTCAACCCCTCCTCAATGACGCGCATCGCGCCTTCAAGGGGCCCCACGGTGACGGAACGGTGTTCGACCACATGGTCGGGCCGGACAATCAGCAGAAAGCGTCCCGTTTGATCGGTGCCCAGGGCGCTTTCGGGGACGAGCAACGCGCTGGCCTCCGTGCGGTTCGGGACTCGCAAGCGAACAAAGAGCCCCGGGGCCAGCCGATACGGCTCCGGGTTGGCGAAGACGCCGCGCAAGAGAAGCGTGCCCGTGCCGGGGGTGACCGTCGGCTCGGCGAAGTCAATGTACCCGTGGTGCGGATAGTCCGTTTCGTTGGCCAGTTCCATCTCGATCGGCGGACGTCGCTCCGCCGTGGGCTTCTCTGGTTTTCCCTGGTTCTT
>JBDKTH010000262.1:0-6514 GCA_039680305.1 Thermoguttaceae bacterium
CTCACGCCCCGCCACAGGCCGCGAATCTGCGTCGCCGCCTGCTCTGCTTCAGCCTTGACCGGTTCTCCAGCCCAAGCCCCCAGTGATCCCCACGCCCCAACACCCCACACGACCAGCGCGACCAACCACACGCGTTTCATGGCCTCGGCCCCTTTCGACGATGATTAGGAGAAGTGGTGAAATGCCCTACATGGCTCCTATTGTGCGCATCGAATGCGAGGATGCAAGGCCCCCTGCCATGCGGCCCATTCGTTTCGGACGAGAAGCAGGCTTCCTTATTTCTCACTTCCGAGATTGCACGGTTGCCAAACCGTTCTGCAGTCGTTCGATCTCAACCAGGAAGACGGTCATCGCCCAGTTCTGTTGGTCTTCAAGGGCTCCCGAGGCCAGACGCTTGCCCCGTTTGTAGTTCAGGTGGGCAAGTTCTGCACTGAGCTTGGCAATCTTGACGTCCAGTTCCGAAGTCGTATTAGGGCTCAATTGCCTCAACTGGACGGTCATCTCCCACGCCGCTCTGGCGTCGACGTACGACGCCTCGGCGAAGCTCAACAGCAGGGAGAACCAGTCCACCTCCTTCCCGTTCTGTTGCATTCGCTGAAGCACCTGGCGAGCTGCTCGCAACTTCAACTCCAGGGCCTGAGACTTCTGCGGCGAGACTTGGCCCGGCACTTGTTGATTGATGGCCTGCAGGGCCTGTAGTCTGGCTTCGAGCAGGTCCACAAGTGTCTCGACGTACTGAACGTCAAGCCGGTCATCCGAGGTGTCGCCCTTCGACTCATCGGCGGCGATTGCCGCGGTCGAGATAGCCAAGCCGACGCACAGCCCCCCTATCGCGATCATTAACCGATTCACGGATCACCTCCTTTTCTTGACCATGGCGACTTCCGTCATTCCCAGCCGGCGACGACGAATCGGCCGGGCGGTGGGACGACGCGGAAAATCGGATGCAATGCCCGATTCTTCGCGACACGTCCACCAGATTCAATCGGGAAATGTACGGAGACTGGTGAACACTCCCGCGGCCTTTCCTTGCAGGTCTCCCCTAAGTAGAATAGCTCAAGAGTTGTGGACTGACAGGAAAACACCCTATGGCCACCATTTCCCCATCTCCCTTCCCGCCCGACTGGACGGTCGCCGATATGCTTGCGCAGCTAGGCGATGTCCCGGTGAACCGCATCCGGCTCACACCTCTGCCCGGCACAGCAACTGAACAAGACGTGCTGGATGTTCAAGCCCGGACCGATCGCTTGTGCGAGTTGATTGACGGCGTGCTGGTGGAGAAGACCCTGGGGTATCTTGAATCGCTGTTGGCCGCAGCCATTGCCAGTTATCTTCGCCAATTCGTCCGCTCGCGTAATCTCGGGATCGTGCTCGGCGCCGATGGCACGCTGAAGATCCTTCCGCGACAGGTGCGAATCCCTGACGTGTGCTTCATTCGTTGGGAGAGATTCCCGGGCGGGCAGCTTCCGCAGGTGCAGATCCCGGCGGTCGCGCCGGACCTGGCGGTGGAGGTGCTTTCCCCCGGCAATACCGAAGGCGAGATGCAGCGGAAACTCCGCGATTACTTCGCCGCCGGCGTGCGTCTGGTTTGGACCATCGATCCGGCGACGCGCACCGCGTGGACCTACACCTCGCCGGAGCAACGCACCACCTATTCGGAAGCTGATCGCCTCTCCGGCGGCGAGGTGCTGCCAGGCTTCGAACTGCCGCTTCGTGAACTGTTCGCAGAGATCGATCAGGCGCAATAGGGCCAGACCGATTACAGGCGTCTGGCACTTCCAGTTTGCCGCCTGCGCCTTCTCCGTCTCAACCTGAGGCGGGTTCGATCGAGCATCCTCGATCGGGGCAACGTGCAAGCCCATTTCTGTAGAAGCATTGGCGGGACGCCAGTGGCACCGACAAGTACGGCATCTCGTTTTTTCGGAGCTAGTGCCGTGCCTGCTTGCGAAACGCGGCCGGAGTCTGGCCGAGACGCTCGCGAAAGAGCTTGGTCAGATACTGGACGTACTTGAAGCCGGCCAATGTGGCGACGCGTTTGAGCGGCAGGTCGGTGGTGGCGATCAGTTGCCGGGCCTGTTCCAGCCGCACCCGGTCGATCTCCGCGTGAATCGTCCGCCCGACAACGGCCTTGAACCGGCGCTCGACCGTGGAACGCGAGGGGCCCACGGCACCGACGACATCGTCGATGTGGATCCCTTCGCACGCGTGGTCGCGAATGAAACGCATGGCCAAGGCGACCTCCGGATCGTCGATCGCCAGGGTGTCGGTCGAACGGCGGGGAACGACGCCTTCGGGCTCGACGACGAACCGGAGTTGGCGAGTCTTCTTGCCGCCCATCAATCGGTCCAGCAGGGCCGCGGCCTGGTAGCCCATGCGCTGGGCCCCTTGTTCGACACTCGACAGCGGCGGATCGGTCAGGTCGCAGATCATCTCGTCGTTGTCGACGCCGATCACCGCCACGTCGTCCGGCACGCGCAGGCCGAGCGTCCGGCAGGCCTCCAAGACGTGCCGGGCCCGGACGTCATTGCAGGCCATCAGGCCGAGCGGTTTTTCGAGTGTCCGGAGCCAACCGGTCAATCCTCGCTGCAGTTCGGGCCAGTTGCGGGCCGTTTCGTGGCGCCCGGCATAGACCGAACAGGGACAGCCAGCCTGGGCCGCGCGCCCCTGGAACGCCCTGGCCCGCTCCTCCGACCAGCGGTTGATCCGCGTGCACGGATACCCGCAATAGGCGAGGTGTCGAAAGCCACAGTCCAACAGGTGCTCGGCCGCCCGGCGGGCAATGGCCGCGTTGTCGACGAGGAAGTACGGAATGCGCGTGGCCGGATCGTACCAGCCGTAGCCGCCGCCAACGCCCACGACCGGCACGCGCAGCCCCCGCACGGCCGCGGCCACTTTCCGATCGTCGAAGTTGGCGATGATCCCCTGTCCGCGCCAGGTGCGCAGATCGGGGAGTTTTTCCAGCGGGTCTTCCTCGACGTAGAGGCTCCAGTTGCCCGCCTCTTTCCCATACGCCGCCACGCCCCGGATGATCTTTCGATCATAGGGCCTGGCGGCGTCGACAATCACGGCCACATGCCGAACCCGAACCATACGGTTAGCGGCCGCCCATCAAGTGGTCGAGGACGAGCATCTCCAGCGCCTCATAGTCGCGTTGGGCGACGCACTGCCGCGCCGCCTGCTCGGGGAAGCTCCGCACCTTCTCGACCAATCGCAAGAAGACCGCCCGGCTGTTGGAAAGATGCTTGTGGGCGACCTCGGCCGGCTGGGTGCGCATCGCCTTCACGTCGAGGCCGATGAACCGACCGGTGGCCGGGTAGTTGGCCAGTTCCAGCACGCGCACCTGGTTGAATGCACCGCGGAGGTTGGCCGCGCCGAACGACTTGTCCTGGTCGAACTTCAGGCCGTTCTGGTCGTTCAGATGCACGCTCCACAGTTTGCCGGCGGCCAGGGCGAAGGCCATTTCGTCGGACGGATCCAGGCCGGCCAGAAGCGCGTGGGCCGTTTCGATCAGCCCGCCCACCCGGGCCGGGGCGACCGTCTGATGGGCCAGGGCCAAAGCGTGGCCGACCGTGGGAATGTAGGTGTGGTCCATCGGCTCGTTCGGCTTGGACTCGATGGCGATCTCCACCTGGCCGTCATACTCCAGGCATTCGTTGAGCGCTTCGACGAGATAGCGATGCGAATCCAGCGCGTTTTTCGACTCCCGGATGTACGTCCCCTCCCGCGCCAGCCAAAGGACGATCAGCCGCGTCCCCAGGGCGTTGGCGATATCGATCGTCCGCTTCGTGCGGTCGATGGCCCAGCGGCGGCAGGCCGGGTCGTTCGAGGTGTACCCGCCGTCGATCCCCTTGGGATTCTCCCAGAGCCGCGGAGCCACGAACTCGGCCACCAGCCCCTGGTCGTCCAGCATCTTCTTGACGGCCGTCGCCTCCTTGACGATCTCGGCCGGCGAGAGACTTTCCATGTTCGGCACGGCGTCGTCGTCGTGGAACTGCACGCCGGCGAAGCCAAGCTGCTTGTACATCCCCAACTTCTGGGCAAAAGCCAACGTCGGCCGGACCGTCGGACCAAAGGGGTCGGCGCCCTCGTGAATGTTCCACGGGCCGAACGAGAAGCGGTAGTCGGTAGGCATGGCGGATCTCCTGGTGGAAGCGAATGGATCGCAAGGTTGAGATCCTGTCAGTATACCCGATTCACGGTGATATGATTGCGTAAAAGTCTAGTTCTTTTGCGGCAGTGGGGGGCCGGCTGGCCGCTAGGCCTCGGCGTGCGTGGCCAGAATCGCCGAGACGAGGACGTCGGAGGCGACGTCTTTGGAGAGATAGCCGACCGCCCCGGCCTTGCGCATCGCCGCAGCCATGTCGGCTTCGTCGTGCATCGACAGGCCGATGACCCGGACCTGCGGGAGCGCGGCGGCGATGTGCCGGGTGGCCTCCACGCCGTTGAGCCGCGGCATGGTAATGTCCATCAGGACCACGTCGGGGCGAGTTTCAAGAGCGACCCTGACGGCCTCCTGACCGTCGGCCGCCTCGCCCACGACCTCGATCTCGCCGTGCTCCCGCAGCAACCCGGCCAGCCCCTGCCGGACGATCGCATGATCGTCGGCCAGCACGACCCGGGTTCTCTCCGGCCGTTCCGGTCCGCGGACTTCTTCCGGGCGAGGCCCGGCGACGGGCGCAAGCGGCCCCTTGACCTCGGCGGGCGTCGCCGCCGGACCGGCACGGGAGATTTCGATCACCACGCGAGTCCCCCGCCCTGGCGACGACTCAACCTCCAAACGGCCTTCGAGCACGGCCAAACGTTCGCGAATGCTGAACAGCCCGAACCCGCCGGCTCCCTTGCGTGCTTCCAGTTGCGACGCGTCAAACCCTCGCCCATGGTCGGCAATGACCAGGCGCAACCGGTCCTCCTCCAGCGGCGTCAACTCGATGCGGGCCGAGTCGGTGTAGCCGTGCTTGACGACGTTCAACAGCAGCTCACGGACGGCCTGGAACAGGAAAGCGCGTTTCGCATCGCACCGCGGTTCGGCCTCCGCGTGGGCGTCGACCTCGACGCGCAGCCGATGCTTCTCTTCCATCTGACGAGCCAGCCACTGGAGCCCGGCGGCAAGTCCCGCCTCGTAGAGGATCGGAGGGCTCAGTTCAACCGCCAGGGAGCGAGATTCCGCCAGACACTGGTCGAGCAGATCGTGGATTTGCTGGATCATCGGCTGCACCTTGTCATCATGAACGTGCCGGCGGACGATCGTCAGACGCATCCGAGCGGCGACCAGTAGTTGCTGGAGGTGATCGTGGAGGATTTTCGCCACACGGCGGCGTTCGCGTTCCTCGGCCGTGGTCAACTCGGTGGCCAGCACGCGCAGTTGGGCGGCCCTCTGTTCGGCCACGGCGGTCCGCTCGGCCACCCGCGCCTCCAGCGTCTCATTCCACCGCTGCAAAGCCGCCTCGTATTCTTTACGTTCGGTGATGTCCACATTGACGCCGACGACGCGTAGCGGCGTTCCATCGGCATCGTACGTCACGTTCCCACGGCACTCGACCCAGCGGACCTGCCCATCCGGTCGGATGACTCGAAACTCGTGGACGATTTGGGACTCGCGACGGGCAACGACGCCGTCGAACTCGGTCATGATTCGTCGCAGGTCGTTCGAGTCGACCATCTGGCTCCAGGTCTGATAGTTGCTCTCCAACTCCGCGGGGTCGCGGCCGTAGATCGCCGCCATTTCCTGGGAAACGCGGGAGTGTCCGGTCTGGACCTCCCAGTCGAAGCTGCCAATCTTGCCGGCGTGTTCTGCCAGTCGCAGCAGTTCCTCGCTCGCGCGCAGGGCCTCCCGCGCCCGCACGCGCTCGGTGATGTCGATCACCAGGCCCATCAACCGCTGCGGTTGGCCCGATCCGTTGCGAAACGCGCGTCCCCGACCCAGGAGCCAATGGAAACTACCATCCGGCCAGGCAAGGTGGAACTCGCTGTCGAAATCGCCCTGGGAGTCCAGTGCCTGCGGCAGCTCCGCAAGAACCCGCGAGGCTTCGCCGGGGACAAGCGAAGCCAAGAACCGCTCGAAACTCGCCTCCGCATCCGGTGGCAGTCCGAACAAGGCCTTCGTCTGCACGTCGGCCGTAACCGCGTCGCGTGTCAGGTCCCAGTCCCACCAGCCGGCCCCCGAGGCCTGCAACGCCAGGCGCAACCGCTCCTCGCTTTCGCGCAGCGTCTCGCCAACCTGGCGCAGCCGCTTCTGGCTGACTTCGATCTGCCGGTAGGCTCTTCGCAGGGCCTGCGCCAACAGCACCATCACCGCGCCCGCGAAAGCATAGAGCGCAAAGCCTAGTTGGTCTGCCGTCTGATCGATCAAGAATGAGTGACGCGGAGCGAGGAAGAAGAAGTCCGCCAGCAACAAGGCTAACGCGATCGAGACGACCGACGGGCCAAAGCCGGCATACCAGGCGATGAAGATCACCGGCACGAGAAAGGTAACGATGGGATACCGCTCACCGAGATACGGATCCAGGAGCATGCG
>JBDKTH010000657.1:0-3072 GCA_039680305.1 Thermoguttaceae bacterium
ATCGTCAGCATCGACCCGACGATCAGCCCGAAGAAGATCGTGACCGCCAGCGCTACCCAGAAGACGTCCTGGAGCATGGGCAAGACGCCGAGCACGGTCGTCCCGGCGGCGTTGATGACCGGGCTCAGTCGCGACACGGCCGCCTCGACGACCGCGTTGTAGGGGGCGAGCCCCCGGCCAAGATTGCTGTTGACTTCGTCTAGCAGCACCACGGCGTTCTTGATCATCATGCCGGAGAGGCTCATGGCTCCCAGAAGAGCGATGAAGCCGAACGGCGTCCGGGTCATGAGCAGCCCGGCCGTGATCCCGATCATCACGAACGGAATGACCAGGACGCAAATCAGCATGGGCCGGAACCCGTTGAACAGGGCCACGAGGATGAACAACATGATCACCACGGCGGGCACGATTCCGGGAACCAATGCTTCTTGGGACTGCTTGGCGCTCCAATACTCGCCGTCCCAATCCAACCGGTAGCCGGGCGGAAGCTTGATCGCCTCGAACTTCGGCAGCACGGCGTCGCGCAGGGTCGGCGCCGTCACCCCGTTGGGCGAGCATTGGACGGTGATCGACCGGCGGCGGTCCCATCGCCAGACGATCGGGTCTTCCCACGGCGTGGCGACCCCATCGACGACCTGCGATAAGGGGACGGCATGAGTCGACAGACGGGGCGTGATCTGAAGCTCTTCCAAGGTCGTGGCAGCCTGCTGGCGTTCCTGCTCGGTGTTCCGGGCCACGATCGGGATCAGGTCGTCCTCCTGCCGATACTGTCCGACGACCACTCCGTCCGAGGCCCGCCGCGTCGTGCGGGCCAGATCGTCGCGCGACACGCGGGCCCAGCGGCCTCGCTCCTGGTTGTAGCGGGGGACCAGGGCCTGAACGCGCTCGCGCCAGTTCGTGCGGACTTCCTTGGCATAGGGGCTGTCGCGCAGGATGGTCGCCCCCTCCTCCGCCAGGCGGCGAAGCGTCGCGGGATCGGCATTGGCCGGCCCGCTGAAACGCGCCTCGATCTTCCAGTCGTCGAACGCCCCCACCGCGTATTTCCGGACGCGGACCATTGCCTCGGGAACGTTCTGACGCATCCACGCGTCCGTATCCGCCACGAGTTGATCGACCCCGGAAAGCGTCTTTGTATTCACGATGAGTTGCGCATAGGACGCGTAAGAGTCTTCCGCGCTCACCGGGAGATAGAACCGCGGCGGCCCCTTGCCGATGAACGTGCTCGTCGAAGCGACGGCCGGATGGTCCTGCAAGTACTTTTCGATCTTCTCCAACTCGCCGCTGGTCTGCTGGATCCGCGTGCCCTCCGGCGCCCAGTAGTCGACCATGATCTGCAGGCGGCTCGAATCGGGAAAGTACAGCTGGGGCACGAACCGAAAACCGAGAATCGACAAGACCAGCAGTGCCGTCATGCTTCCCAGGAAGAGCACGCGGTGGCGAATCGCCAGCGATAGTAACCTTCGGAAACGCTGGTAGAACGGTCCCTGGTAGGGCGAAGCTGGAGTCTGTCCGGGTTTGGGGCCTGGCAACAAGGCGATGCACAACAGCGGCGCGACCGTCTGGCAAAAGACCCAGCTTAAGAGCAGCGATATGGCCACGACCGTAAACAGACTGCCAGCGTACTCTCCGGTGTCGTAACTCGATGCAAAGATCGGGTAGAAGGCCATGCAGGCAACCACGGTCGCCCCCAAGAGCGGCCAGGCCGGCCCGCTGGCCGCCTCGATGGCCGCTTGCTTCCGATCCCTTCCCTGCGCGATGCGGACCATGATGCCGTCGGTCACGACGATGGCGTTGTCGACCATCATGCCCATGGCGATGATCAGCGCGCCGAGCGAGATGCGGTGAAGATCGATGCCCCAGATGGCCATCACGATGAACGTGCCGAGGATCGGGAACACCAGCCCGCTGATGCCGATGATGACCCCGGCCCGCAGGCCCATCGTCAGTGCCAGAAGGGCCAGCACGATGGCCACGGCTTCCAACAGGCTGATCATGAAGGCCCGGATCGACTCGCTCACCTGATCCGACTGCCAGGAGATGCGTTCAACGTCGATGCCGACCGGAAGATCCGCCACCAGTTCGGCAATTCGGCGGTCGATGGCCTGCCCCACCTGGACCACATTCTCCCCGGCCCCGGGGGCCAGGGCCAATGCGATGGCCAGCCGGCCGTTGTGACGCAAGAGTTGGGCAGGCGGGTCGGCGTAGCCGAACCTCACCGTCGCGAAGTCGCGAATGCGGATGATCTCATCGCGTCCGCCCACGGAGCCGGCAATGGCCAGGTCGCCGATGTCCTCGGGCGACCGGAACTCGCCCGTCGGGGCCACGCGGATCCGTTGCGTCTGGTAATCCACCCCACCCGCGTCGACCACCAGGTTCTGCGACTGCAGCGCCTGCGTCATCTGTTCGGGAGTGAAACCCAACGCGGAGAGCTGCGAGGTGGAGACGTCAATGTAAATCCGTTTTTCCTGCACGCCCCACAGGTCGACCCTCGCCACGCCCGGAACGACGCTCAATTCCTTGCGCATCTCCTTGACGTAGCGTTCCAGCTCGGCGTAGCTGTAGCCGTCGCTGCTAACGGCCAGCAGAAAGCCGAACACGTAGCCGAAATCGTCGCCGACCTTCGGTTTTCCCGCCCCGGGGGGCAACGAGCCTTCCACGTCGCGGACTTTCTTGCGCAGCACGTCCCACACCTGGGGCAACCGATCGGACCAGTAGTTGCTCTTGATGTCGACCTTGATGATCGACAGCCCCGGCCGGGAATTGGAGTAAACGTTCTTGAGCTCCACCATCTCCTGGAGCTTGGTTTCGATCCGGTCGGTGATCTCCAGTTCCACCTGCTCGGCGCTGGCCCCCGGATAGGCGGTCGTGATCACGGCGGTCTTCACGGAGAACTCCGGGTCCTCCAACTGCCCGAGTTGGGAATAACAGAAGATCCCGCCCGCCAGGATGAGCAGGATGCCGAAGTAGGTGATGGCTCGTTTCTCGATGGCAAGGGCAGCGAGGTTCATGACGCTACAGACTCCCTTCCTGGAGAATCCTCACGGGCTGATCCTCGCGGAGCGAATGCACCCC
>JBDKTH010001197.1:0-4807 GCA_039680305.1 Thermoguttaceae bacterium
GGGGAAGACCGCCGCGTTCTTGACGTCGAAAAGATCGCGACCTATGCGCACTCCAAGGGCGTGAAGCTGATGCTATGGCTGCCGGCGAGAACCTTCTTGGCCTATGGCAACGCTTTTGTGCTCGATACGATCAAGCGTTGGGGCATCGTTGGGCTGAAGATCGATTTCTTCGATCGCGACGACCAGACGGCTATCGACCTTTATGAGAGCCTGGCGCGCGAGTGCGCGGAACGCAAGTTGGTCATCGACTTCCACGGATGCGCCAATCCCGCCGGGTTGAATCGGACCTATCCGAACGCCTTGAATTTCGAGGGCGTCTTTGGAGGGGAGTTCAACTACTGCGGAAGCAAGGACCAGGTGATCACGCCGTCGCACAATGTGGACATCGCATTTACCCGAATGCTGCTCGGTCCGATGGATTACACGCCGGGAATTCTTCTCAACCGGACTCCCGATCAGTATTCGAAACATATGATTGTGCGCACGGCGATGGGGACGCGGGCCCATCAAGTGGCCATGTATGTCGTGTACTATGCGCCGCTGCAGATGCTCGCCTCAGCGCCGAGCGAGTTCAAGAAGTATCCCGACATCCTCGAGTTCGTATCGAGGACTCCGACCACTTGGGACGATACCAAGGTGCTTGGCGGCGAGATGGGGCAGTTTGTGATGATTGCCCGCAGGAAAGGCGATCAATGGTTTGTTGGGGCGCTGACCGATTGGGACGCTCGATCCATGCTCCTGGACCTGTCGAAGTTCCTGGATACAACCAAAGAATACTCGGCGGTCATTGTCCGCGACGGCCCGAATGCCGACCGATTCCCCCAGAACTATTGCTGCAAGACCGTGAGTGTCGCGGGGGCGGGAAAGCTTGAGGTTGAGATGCGTAAGGGCGGTGGTTTCGCGGCGAGATTGTCTCCCGTGGGGAAGAAGGCCAAGTAACAAGGGGCCTTTCAAGAAGCGAGAGGGGCGGGGCTACAGATCACGCTCGACGTATGGCTCCATCCCGTTGATTCCTTCCCAACGCACCTTGACCGACGCTACCACCACTCCCGGCCTGGGGCGTGAGCGAAATTCGAGAACGGGCCGGTGGGCGGTGCGACATGGCCTATTCCCGCACGTCTTCGTGCTCGTTTGGGTTCTTGGGGGCTGAGGCCTCGTTTTCCCTGCGGCAGTTCGGGCAGTACCAGGGGGCGGGCGTCTTCACCGGCTTCGGACTTCGTTTGCGACACTTGGCGCAAAGGTATCGCTTGCCCTTCACGGCGGTCTTCGGACGAGTCTTCTTTCCGGTCTTGGGAATGCTCTTTGCCATGGTGAATTCTATGGCGGTGGTAATGGGTCGGACAACAGGAACGCGCGGAGTTTCGGGAGGTGGTCGGTGTTGACGCGATCCACTCCGGCCTCGCGGATCGCGTCCCAGCCGGCGGGCAGTTGTCTGACCATGGCTCGTGGCTCCCGGTTGCGACCTCAGGCGCCGACTCCTCGCCGCGGGTTTTCGAGGAACGGAAATTCTGGCGTATAGCGGGCAGGAGCTTTTCTTCCTCCCTACGCCGCTGATCGTACTTGAAACACCGATCACATTCAACCATTCGTTCCATCCGAGCGGCCGGGCGAAGCCCAACCGGTCGTTTACCGAACGAATCTCTCATGCCCAACGGGAGCGTTGCCGGCGAACCACCCCGAAGCAGAAGCGGGAATGGCCTCGCCGCAAGGCCCGTAAGCCACCGCCCCCGCCGATTCTGCTGAGGATGACCGAATAACAAGGAGCGGCTATTCAGAACGAGTTACAGGCGGCATAACAACCAAACTGGAAACGGCGTAGGTGCCACTGGCATTGTGCCAGCCGTCCGGAACGCCACGGAGGGCGTTCCCTACGGTGTTGCCACAGGTTCCTGGCCCTCCGGCGACTGGTGGTGCCCCGGATTGATCAACAGCGAGAGCGACCGGCGGAACGTCAGCGTGGGGGCACTCTCCACGGGCGGATCCAGGCGAATCAGGGGCGCCGTGCTGACAGGACGTCGGGGACGATGCAGTGGATCCGGTCCGGCGGGAAGGACGATCGTGTTCTTGGCCACCGGCCCGTAGAACACTTCGAAGAACCACATGACGTCGCGGATGTCGGCCGCCACTGTGGGATCCTGGTGGGGATTCAGCCGCAACAGGGCGCAGAGGGACGAATAGAGGCGTCTTCCCTCGGGCATCCGACCATCGCGATTGCGGGGATCTTCGACCAGGGTCTTCAGGGTCTCCGCCAGGCTCTGCAGGACCGGATTCATGCCTTCGGCCGCGAGCGATTGTTGCTCCAAGGCCAGACGCTGGCGGTCGGGGATGATCCCGTCGAGCAGGGCGGCCATCTCGTAGCGCCATTGGTTCTTCTCGGCGTTCGACGCTTCCGTGGCGGCGTTCATGAGCAGCTCGGCCAGCACCGTCCGCAGCCCCTCGTCGACCCACTCGGGATGGTCCTTGTAGTACTCGTAGATGGCGACGAGATCGTCGAGCTTCGAGAGATCGTTGGGGAACGTGTTCGGGTCGGGCGGAACGTCGAGGAGGAGCGAGTCATCGCCGACCGGTGCGACGGCCCAGCCCGCGATCGAGACAGGAGCGGGGGGCAACGGCCCCTGGACGACGGCCCCTTTGATCGACTCGACCACGCCGTTGCCGAACGTTCGCTCGCCGTGACCGGCGTAATGGATTCCATTCCAGATCTTGTCCTGCCAGGCCGTCAGGTTGGGAGCGACTCCGCCGACTCCGATATCCTTGGACGTGGCATAGCGGACGACGCTGCCGGGGGCCGTGTTGATCACCCATTGTCCAAGCAATTTGCTCACGGCCTTGCCACTGGTGAAATTGAAGGGGGAAGGCCCGGTGATGCCGGTAAAATCGCCGACCGTGTTGAGGGTCGGGTACTGAGTCGCGTCGAACCAGCGATCGTTCAACGTCGAGCGGATGACAACCTGGTTTCCTTCCACCACGCTGTTGGGGCCCAAGTTGATGAACTGTTGCGGGCAGATTTCGATGATCGCCTCGCCGATGCCGAAGAGCATGGCTCCGCCGGCCGTGCCGTGTCCTTCGGCCGTCAGCCAGGGATTGAACAAGTTATGGAGGATCATCATGTTGTCGCCGCGGAGGTGGGCTCCGTCGAGCACGAAGAGGTTGTTGTGCCCTCCGGCGTCCTGGATGATCGTGTGGGCTTCGGTCCGATTGCCCAGCACGCCCACCATGGTTGCCCGGGTGACGGCCAGCCCGCGTTTTCCGGTCCAGGTTTGCGCGTGGAGCGTGCCCTTGGCGTAGGCCGTGCTTCCCTTGGCGAAGATGAGATCCTGGTAATCGGCGCCCGTCCAGCGGAACCAGGCCACCGCGGCGCCGCCGGCCGCTCCGTTGTGGGTCTCGGTCTGGACATTGTTGGCGCTGGTCATTGCCTGGCTGAAGATGTTCATGTTGTTGCCGCTAGTCAGCGTCGATCCCGAGCCGAGCACCGTCAGGTTGGTCGCGGCGGTTTGCAGAGACGCTTCGATGACCGTGCCGGTGCCAAAACCGCCAAAGTCGACCAGCGTGTAGGGGTCTTGGGCGGTGAAGTCACTGCGGTTCAGGACGGTCAAGTCGCCCGTGGCCTGAATGCGTCCGCCCCCCTGGTAATCGCCCGACTGGTTGCTGAGCAAGAACACCCGATTCGTCGGCCGGTAGGCGAGCACCGGGGCGCAGGCGATGCCGCCGGCGAATGCACCGCCGCCGGCTCCGTGGGAGTGCATTTTCGCAAGCGCACTGACCAACGACTCCAGGTTCACGGTCGAGCCGGAGAGGTCCGCGTTGGGGGCGATTTCCAGGGTCAGGTTGGGAGTCAGGCTGACTTGGTTGTCGATCCTTCCGGCCGCAAGGACGCCGCCCACGACGCAAGTCGCCTTGCTGGAGACATCCGAATGAACGTCGTTGCGTGCGACGAGCGTGCCGCCGGTGACCTTGGCGCTGCCGCCAATCGTTGTCGTGATGGTCGGTTTGGTCTCGATGATGCTGGCGGCGCCGACCCCGCCCACGAGATTGCCGGTGGAGGCGCCGGCATAGGCCGTCCAGTTGTCGCGATACGTGGCGATGTTCTCAAACAGACTGGAGGCGCTGACGGCCGAGTTGCCATACAGAATGCTCTCCAACTTGGGATTGGCATTGATCACCCCCCGTCCGACGCCGACCGCAAACCCGCCGTTAGCGGCACCGTAGACGGCGATATCCCCGTTGAGGCTCATCCCAGGGGTCATCCGGAACGTCTCAGTGTTCCAGTGGGCGCAGGCGGTGGTCCGGACGGTGGGACTGACGTTCATGGTGCTGGACGTCCCCACTCCGCTGACGATGCCGCCGCCGGTGGCGTACGATTTGCTATCGAGGGTGGCGTTGTACTGGGCAATGATCGACGCGTCTTTGACGTTGACCTCTTCGGACGTGCCGGCCGCCGTGGTCTCGCCCGACACGTTGTTCGCAGCCACCGAGGCGCTCACTGCGGCCCCGGCAACCTGGAGGCCGTGGACGTAGGTTGTGCCGAAGGTATTGTTGATCGAGGCGATGCGGAGGGCGGCGCCGGGTGCGGTGATCCGCGTGGACGAGCCAAGATGCGTACGCACGTTGACGTTCTGGTTGAGCGTGGCGACGCCGGCCCCGATGCCGACCAGTCCGCCCCCCTCGGCGTAGGCCGCGGCGCGACTCTTGTGGTCGTCGGCCCAGGGACCGTTGGTGGCTTCGACGGTCACATTGCCGCCACCAGTGGTGGTAATCGTGCACTGGTCGCCGATGTCGGCGGCGATCGTACCGTCGATCGTGCCGG
>JBDKTH010001051.1:0-4563 GCA_039680305.1 Thermoguttaceae bacterium
CGACGTCACGGATGGACGCTCGTTCGATGTTCAGCTTCACGGGCTGACCGACAGTGCCCTGCTTACGCTGAACAATCGTGGCAATAAGGACCAGGTCCTGACGATCGCCCAGTTCCGCCCCGACGCGCTGGGGAATGTGTTGATCGACGTCAACTGCACCGCGGGCGCTAGCTGGGGCTATTTCGGCGTGCTGCAGATTACGCCCGTGGTGCCCGAACCCAGCAGCCTCGCGCTGGCGATCGTTGCCGGCGTCGGAGGCGTTGGACTCTTGCGACGGCGATTCGTGCATGCGTGAGCTTGGCCTCGGCGAACGTGGGCACGGATTGCTTCGAGACGGATCGGATGCGGGGGCGAAGACCAGCCATCGGGAGCCCACCATACCGACGAGAAGCTTGCAAACGCCTCCGTTTCGATTAGCATTAGGGGGGCATCTTGTCCTGTTCCGGTGGCCTGATTGCCGTTCGGTGGCGTGGGCCTGCTGGTGGGTCGGAAGAAACGTGGTGTCCTTCGCTCTAGGATTCTGAGGGCCGGATGCGTCTAAAGCTCATTGCCTGCGAGATTCTCTATCGCGAACTGTGCGCCGCGGTGGCCCGCTCGGTCAATCAGGTGGACGTGGAGTTCTTGCCCAAGGGGCTGCACGACATCGGGCAGGCCGGTATGAGCCGCCGGCTTCACGAGGCCCTGGCCCAGGTCGACGAGTCCCGCTACGAGGCGGTCTTGTTCGGCTACGGGCTCTGCAGCAATGGTCTGGTGGGGCTCACGGCCCGCAACATCCCCCTCGTCCTGCCGCGAGCCCACGATTGCATCACGCTCTTTCTCGGCAGCAAGGAGCGGTACCTGGACTACTTCCAAGCCAACCCGGGCGTGTATTTCGAAACGACCGGCTGGCTGGAACGCGGCGACAGCACCCATCAGGCCAACCCGCAGTCGATCGCCCAGCAAAGCGGCATGGTCCAGAGCTACGAGGAACTGGTGGCGAAGTACGGCGAGGACAACGCCCAGTTCCTCTACGAGCAGCTCTGCAATATGACGCGGAACTATCGCCAGGTGACCTTCATCGAGATGGGGCTGGAGCCTGACGGCCGTTTTGAAACCCAGGCCCGCCAGCAGGCGGCCGAGCGAGGCTGGACGTTCGAAAAGCTCCGCGGCGAGCTCACACTCGTCCAATCGCTGGTCGATGGCCCCTGGGATGAAGACCGTTTCCTCGTCGTCCCGCCCGGCTGTCGGGTTGCATCCTGCTACGACGAACGTATCATCAAAGCGGAGTCGAACACGTCTTCTTCCTGCCCTCAGGAGCCCCGCCCATGAACGGCTACCAGCGCATCCTCGCCACGCTCAATGGCCAACCGGTCGACAGCCTGCCGCAAATGCCGATCACGATGATGTTCGCCGCCGACCTGGCCGGCGTGTCCTACCGGCAGTACGCGAGCGACTATCGGCGTCTGGTCGAATCGCAACTGCGCACGGCGGAGAGGTTCGATTTCGACTACGTTTCCTGCATCTCCGACCCGGCACGCGAAGCGGCCGATTGCGGGGCGACCATCCAGTACTTCGAGAACCAGCCCCCGGCGATCGACGAAACGCATGCCCTGTTGGCCGACAAGAAGAGGCTCGCCCAGCTCAAGGTCCCCGATCCGCTCGCGGGCGGTCGGATGCACGATCGGGTGCAGGCGGCTGGCCTGTTTCGGGAAAAGGTGGGCGGCCAGTTGCTCGTCGAAGGTTGGATCGAAGGCCCCTGTGCCGAAGCGGCCGACCTGCGAGGAATCAACACGCTGATGCTCGACTTCTTCGATGATCCGGCCTTTGTCCGCGATCTGTTCGACTTCGTGCTGGAGATGGAACTCCGGTTTGCCCGAGCGCAGGTCGCCGCCGGCGCCGATCTGATCGGCCTGGGCGACGCGGCGGCCTCGCTGGTTGGGCCGCAAATCTACGAGGAGTTCGTTTGGCCCTATGAGAAGAAGATGGTCGACGAACTGCACGCCATGGGCACCCGGGTGCGTCTGCACATCTGCGGCAACATCAGCCGCAGCCTCGGCCTGATTGGCCGCTTGGGCTGCGACATCGTCGATTTGGACTTCATGGTCCCCGTGGCCAAGGCCCGCCAGGAGATGGGCGAGAACCAGGTGCTCTTGGGCAACCTCAATCCGGTCGCCGTGGTGCGCAACGGCACCCCCCAGTCGATCACCGCCGCCCTGGCCCAATGCCATCGAGAGGCCGGCGAGCGGTACATCGTCGGGCTCGGCTGCGAAGTGCCTCGCGACACGCCCACGCCGAACCTCCTCGCCCTGCGCGATTACGCGCGAAGCCACCAATCGAAGTAGCAGGCGTGCGGAGTGTGCCTGCTCGGTTACTCGACCGTAAGCTTCTCCTTTGGCAGTGCGGCCGCCAGGTCGGGCAGATCGTAAACCCGCAATGCGCCGTGGACGATGTTCGCCAACGGATGCGGCACGAGCGGCGAACGGACGACCTCGCTCCAGGAGGTCAGTCCACCTCGCAACGTGACCGAGGCGAACAGGGCCGGTTCCAGGGCCGCGGCGTGCAGGGCTGACGGAACCACGCTTCCTACGGCGATCAGATGCACCTTGCGCGGCGGGACGTTGGCCAGGGATCCTGCCAGGAATCGGATGCAGCCGAGCGTATCCTCCGCACGCATCGCCACGTAGGAGGTCGCCAGCATGTCGGCCAGCGTGGCGTCGTTCCATTCCTGTCCGAGGTAGTTGCTGATCCCGTAATTCTTGCCGTCGCCTTGGGTCTCGCCCAACCCGCGAAGGTCAACGGCCAGCACCAGTTGGCCTTGCTTGACCAGTCGTTCGATCGGCCCGCCGGGCGCGGCGTCGACGTGCTTGCCTAGACCGTGGAGATAGAGCGTTGCCTCGCCGTTGGGTTTGTCAGGCACGAAGGCCAGGGCGGCCAGCCAAATGCCCGGCTCGGGCTTCAACACCAGCTTGTCGATCCGATAGCCGTCGCGGGAGAGCGTCCCGAGCTTGTCGCACGTAATCGCCGGCAATTCGTCGAGCTTGCGGATTCCCGCCAGACGCCGCACTTCCTCCAAGGCCCGGGCCTTGGCCGTCTGCCGCCAGAATCGCTGCCGGGCTTCGGCCAGATGTGCCTCCAGGTCGCGATTCAAGTCGTAGGTGCTCCGGGCTCCCGCCAACCGCATCACCTGGCCTTCGGCCGTCACCTGGATCTCCGGATCCTTGAGGATCGGGAAGTTGGGCTCGGTGATCGCGTCGTCGGTGTTCAACAGCCACCGCCGCATCCAGCGGACCGCACCGACCCGCAGCGGCATGGTGAAGCCGTGCTTCTCGTCCGCCTCGACCAGGTCGACCCGCTCGGCAAATCCGAGGCGTGCATAGATCCGCTTGGCCTGTCGGAAGGTTTGCCAGGCGCCGTCGATGGGGAAGAAGTCGTGGGTTGCCACGCACATCAGCGTCGGCTTGGGAGCTCGCATGAGGACATAATCGGCATGATCCATCCCCTGGGCGATCTGCGCGTGAAGGTTCTGCTCGCCGTCCTGCGACCGGACGGTTTCCAACAGGCGACGGAAGTTGGTCAAGTAGCAGCTGGGGGCGGCGACCTGGATGCGGCCATCCAACGCCATCAGGTAACTGGTCAGCGTCCCGCCGCCAGAGTTGCCCGTGCAGCCCAGCCGCTTTGGATCGATCTCCGGCCGGCTTTCCAGATAATCGAGGCTGCGCATGCCGTCCCAGACACGATAGGTCGCCGCACTGCGTCCCAACAGGAGGCTTCCCGCGTTGAGCAGGCTGTGGGCCAGGGTGCAACTGCCGACGCAAGGCTTGCCCTTGTCGTTGAGTTGTTGAGATCGCTCGCCCTGATCGATCGGGTCGTAGCAGAGGGCCGCCAGGCCATTCTTGGCCAAGAGGATCGACACGCGTTGATAAGTTTCCGCCCCTTTGCCGTTGGCACTGTGCCCGCAGGGGACCAACACGCCGGGGTAGGGAGGTTTGCTCGTGGGCAGATAGAGCACCGCCGTGACGAAGTGGTGCGGCTGACTCTCGTAGATCACCTTTTCGATCCGATAGTCGTCAAACGCTTGCTTCGCTACGACCTTGGCATTCAACGGCGTTCGTTCCGGAAACCCGCCCAAAGTTGCCACGAAGAACTGTCGCAGTCGATCTTGATAGGCGGCCACTTGCTCGGGCGTCTTGAGCTTTTCGTACTCCGCCTCGCGACGATCGAGTGCCGCCTGTGCACGTCGCATCAGGTAGGCGTGCATCATCTCCTTCGGCGCGGCCCCATCAAGTTGGGAGGGCAGCACTGAAAGCTCCTCGGCAACCGCCGGCACGACCAGGAACCACAAGCAGATCGCCGCAATCAAGGTGCGCATCATCGCTCTCTCCCTCGGTAAGACTGGTTATATGCCCCCAGCTTAGCCGCTGATGAGGGGCCGGGCAAGAGGATGGGAAAAGACGAAGAATGAAGGAAAGGCCCCATCCAGAAATAACTTGGGGAATTGAGCTGCGAGAACGAGAGAATCCGCCGAGCCTTCGCCGTTGGGTAGTCCATATCCAACAGCGGATTCTCTTGTTCTATCTGGGGGGG
>JBDKTH010001121.1:0-12212 GCA_039680305.1 Thermoguttaceae bacterium
GGTTAGTCAGGCGCCGTTGTCCAGGGAGTTGCCGGCGCGGCCATTTGCGTGCCTGGAGCAGGAAAGCGATTCGCATGGGCAGGAACGGGGCAGAGGCGATCAGACGACTGGTCGCAACGATCACCATACTTCTGGCGGCGACCTCGGCCGGAGCACAGGAGCCCACGGCCGATGATGCAGATCAGCCACCGTCAAGCGGCTGGACCGAGCGGGTTCCCCGGCTGAGCGGCTGGGGCGAGTACGTCCCACGAGCCGGCATTGGCTATGAAACGGGTCGAGGAATCGGCTATCCAAACGGCTATGGCCGCGTCGAGGGAATGATCCCTTTGCTCGAGGATTCGGGCCGACTGCTGCTCTTTAGCGATTTGCGACTGTTGATCGACAACGACGCGCAGACCGGCAGCAACCTCGGCTTCGGTTGCCGCTACTACACCCCCAAGCTCGACCGCACCTTCGGCGTCGCCCTCTACTACGACCTGCGCAAAACGGACGTCAACACGTTCGAGCAACTGACGTTCAGCTTCGACACCCTGGGCCGCTGGTGGGACCTGCACACGAACGTCTACTGCCCCTCGATCTTCTCCGACCGCCGAGTCGAACCGGCCCACTTCGCGGGCAACTACCTGTTCCTGGAGGGCGTGGAGACGGCGCTTTCGGGCATGGACATGGAGATAAGCGTGCCGCTGCCCAGTTGGTGGCAAGTCGATCCGCGGCTGGGAGCGGGCTGGTATCACTTTCAGGGCGACGACGTGCCGGACCTTTGGGGTTGGAAAGTCCACACCGAAGCCCGCGTGGCTGAGAACATCGTTCTGGATCTGGCGGTCCACCACGACGAGCAGTTTCACACGACGGTCAACTTCGGCGCAACCCTTTGGTTCCCCAACACCTGGTCCCAACGGCCCGGCACGAGTTCCGGCCGGCGTGAACCGTCCCAACGGATGGGCGAACCGGTCCAGCGACTGGAGAATATCGTCGTCGTCTCGCGGCCGGGCGAAGTCACCCGTGATTCACAAACAGGCGACCCGCTCGTATTCCTCCACGTGAGTTCAGAGGCAAGCGAAACAGGCGGATCGTTCGAAGCTCCCTATCACTCGTTGGCCGATGCATTCAACGATCCTCGTTACCAGAACGGCGCCGTGGACGTCGTCTACGTTCGCTCGAATCCGGAGTCTCCACTGTCTCATTCTGGTACTATAGTACTCCGCGGAGACGTTCAACTGCGAAGCAGCGGGCCAGTGCAGTGGGTAAACACGCATAGCGGCCCCGTCCGACTCCCCTTCTCCGGCGCAGATCCCGCACTATCGCGGCTTCCCCGAATCGACGGACACGTCTTCTTGTTCGACGATGCCAACTTGTCCGGCTTCTACATCTCCGGTGGTGCCAGCGGATGGGGAATCTTGGAGTCTCCCTGGGGGAATGACCCGCGAAGGAACTGGTTGATATCGCCATTTTTCTGAAGAGTCTGTAGGATGGGACGAGAGGGGCTTAGGGGAGAATGTTTGGCACGCGCAGGGGCGAAACGCTGGCCGCCAGAGAGGATTTGAGCGTCACCGGTACTTGGTGGGGGAATCGGTGCGTCTCACGCACCCGGCACCTGTCTCAATGCTATCACGTTTAGCCCGGTCGCTTGCGACCGGAGAATCAGTCTACTCGCTTCCCCGGCTGAAGCAGTTGGTACGTCTTATACCCGCCGCCGACATTCACCGCGGAGAATCCCTCCTGGAGCAGAATGCGGGTGGCCAGGTAGCCGCGTTGGCCGACTTGGCAATAGACGGCGATCTCGCGGTCGCGGGGGAGTTCCTTCAAGCGGGAGCGAAGCTCATCCACGGGGATGTTCACGGCGCCCGGGATGCTGCCGGCGGCAACTTCCTGGGGCGTGCGCACGTCCAGAAGGAAGGGACGCTCGGCGAGCGGGGTGGCGACGAGCGTTGCCATGTCGGTTTGCGGGTGGTCGCCACGCAACAGGCCGGCAGCGACGAAGCCGGCCATGTTGATCGGATCTTTGGCCGAGCCGTACTGCGGGGCGTAGGCCAACTCCATCTCTTCGAGATCGAAGACGGTCATGCCCGCCTGGATCGCCACGGCCAACACGTCAATCCGCTTGTCCACCCCGGCCCCGCCCACGGCCTGCGCGCCGAGGATCTGGCCGGTTCGCGGGTCGAACAGGAGTTTGAGCGTCAAGCCTTCGGCGCCGGGATAGTAGCCGGCATGGTGCGTGGGATGAACGAAGACCATCCGGTAAGGACGCAGGGCATGCCGAAGCACTTTTTCGGAAGCCCCGGTGCTCGCCGCCGTTTGCCCGAAAACGCCGACGATCGCCGTTCCTTGCGTTCCCCGGTAACGGACGGCCCGACCAAAGACGTTGTCGGCCGCGATGCGCCCCTGCCGGTTCGCCGGGCCGGCCAGCGGCATCTGGGCCGCTTCGCCGGTGACAAAACCCTTGACCTCGATCGCGTCGCCCACCGCATAGATGTCGGGATCGCTCGTCTGGAGATACTCGTTGACCCGGATGCCGCCCCGGGGCCCAACCTCCAGACGGGCCTCGACCGCCAGTCGGTTCTCCGGACGCACGCCGACGCCCAACACGACCAACTGAGCGGACAGACGCTGTCCCGACGTCAGATGAACCGCAAGCCCGTCGGAAGCGGGCTCAAACCGCTCGACCGATTGCCCCAGGATCAGAGTGACGCCGTTGGTGGCCAGACAATTGGCGATGGGAGTGGTCATCTCCTTATCGAGCGGCGGAAGCACCTGATCCTGCAACTCGACCAACGTCGTGGAGATGCCAAGACGCACAAGGCTCTCGACCATCTCCAGGCCGATGAATCCCGCCCCGACCACAACCGCCTGACGCACGCCCTTGTTCACTCTGTCTTTGACGCGATCGGCGTCGTCGAGGTTTCGCAGCGTGTAGATGCCGGGCAGGTCGATGCCCGGGATCGGCGGACGCACGGGCGCGGCCCCGGGGGCCAGGATCAACTTGTCGTAGATTTCTTCGTACTGCCGCCCCGAGGCAAGATCGTGGATGCGGACTTTCTTGGCCGCGCGGTCGATCGACTCCACCGACGAACGGGTGCGCACGTCGAGATTGAAGCGTGCCCGCATTCGCTCGGGCGTGGAGACCAGCAGTTTCGACCGATCCGTAATCTCGCCGCCGAGATAGTAGGGCAGGCCGCAGTTGGCAATGGAGACGTCGGGCCCCCGCTCGATCAACACGATCTGGGCATCCTCCGACAAGCGACGGGCACGGGCCGCGGCGGATGCTCCGCCGGCAACGCCACCAACGATGAGCAGTTTCATGATCGAGAGGCCTTTCTTGGGGAGACTCAATGGGAGCAGCAGGCATTGGCCGATTGACGGCCCCGGTTCCAGGGCATGCGAGCCAACAATAGGCCCATGCCACAGGTGTTGGTAACGCCCGAACAGATCAGTCCAGCGCCGACAAAGGCCGAAACGACCATCAAGGCCGGATGCACCAGCCAGCTCAACACGGCCCCCAGGCACACCAGCAGTCCGGCGGCAATGCGGACCTGGCGTTCCAGCGAGATCACCGTCTTGTCGCGAACGACCGCAAGACCGCAGGCGTCCCAGGCCAGGGTGCCCCCCTCGACGTTGACCACATTGGTGAAGCCTGCCGCGACAAACTTCTCACACGCCTTCTGCCCCCGGGCTCCCGACCGGCAGATGACATAAAGCGGCTCGTCGGCCGATCCACTGCGGGCCTGCATCACCGCGGCCGGATCAAGCTCGTCCAAGGGGATGTTGCGAGCGGGCACGGCGCGGAGTTCCCGGTATTCCAGCGGGGTGCGAACGTCGATCAGGTCAATCTGCTTGCCATCCTTGCACAGTTCCGAAAGGGTTGCGGGGGAAATCGTCGAAATGGTCATGGTTCTCCTCGCCTGAGTCTCAAATGTGAAGATGTCGCGACACTACGATATGTTGTAGAAAAAAAGAGAAGGTCACTTCCCCTGGGTTCCAAACCGCGATTCGATACATTCTAGAATCTTGGCCAGGTGCGGCTCCGTGATCCGGTAAAAGACCTTGCGGCCATCTCTCTCGCTGGCCAGAAAGCCGCAATGCTGCATCAGCCGCAGATGCTCCGATCCCATATGGCTGGGGATGCCGCACGCTTCGGCCAGTTCGCCCACCGTATATCGCCCTCGCAGGAGCATCTGAACCATCCGCAGCCGATGGGGATGCGCGAGCGTCTTCAGGCACTCGGCCGCCTGCTCGAGGGCTTTTAGGTCCGTCAGTGCTAGGGGGGTATCGGGGATCGTGTTCGCAGTCATGGTGCTCTCCACGAGATTAATATATCGTAATGTCCCGATATGTCAATCAGGTAAATTCGATGATTCGCGCCGCCCGGCTCAGCAGTGGTGCCGGGCCAAAAGCCTGGCGATATGTCGGCCGTCCTCTTTTTGGGCGGATCCCCCCCAAAAAAACTGGAAACTGGGCCAGCAAATCCGTTAAGCTCATGTCCGGAGGTTCAGAGCCATGTGCAGTCCGATTTTTTACAATTCATCAAAGCGGAACCGTCGCCCCAGTCGCCGTGTCCGCGTCGCTGGAACGCCGTGCTCGGCAAGGCCGTTTGCCACGCGAGGGGTGATGTTTCAGGGGCAGGGGGCCGGCTTTTGCGACATAGCTCAACGGAGTTGTGAACTTACGTCCATTGCGCTCTCCGCAACTGCTTATCGCACAATAACTTCGACGTTCTCGAAAAGTCCGGGATTTTCAGCCGCAGTCATAGGCGACGCGCACGAAGAAAAAAAGGCTGCACCTGTGAGGGGGGCGTGAAATAGCTTTTGGCATCAGGGGGGCGTCGTCGCCGAGGCATGAGGAGAGACGAGGGGCAGATGCATAAACAAAGGAAGCCGTCCTTGGTCGGAATCAACCCGCACGTCGCGGCCTCAGGCCCCGTCTTCACCCCACGGGACGTTGACCAAGTGACAGCCTTCACGATTCTCCATCCTCCCCATTCATCATTCATTCTTCCGCATTCATCATTTCCTTCCGCTTCTGCCTTGACCGATGCGGCGGCAACGACTATTGTCCGCACCTCGATTTTCTTTTCTTGTGGAAAGCCGTTCGGCCTGTTTTCGCCGTTTTGGTCATCGCGACGGCCGCGATTGCACTTGTCTTGCGACTCACAACCCCGGAAGGAGTTCAGGGAAACATGAAGTTCCATTGGGTACTTCTGTTGTCCGCTGCGTTGGCAATGAGCGGTTGCTCATGGTTCAAGGACCTCAAGGCGGTCCGGTCGCAGGGGCCCGAGGAATCGGAGTCGGAGTCGGAGGAAGAAAACCGTACGCGTCTGGTGGGCGACCTGGCGGTGCCGTTCAACATGTTCCCGCTGAAGGTGGAAACCGTGGGACTGGTGAGCGGATTGCATGGCACGGGCAGCGACCCGAAGCCGTCGCCGAATCGTTCGAACCTGATCGCCCAGATGCAGGCCCGGGGCGTCAATTCGCCGAATTCCCTCCTGGCGTCGGGCAATGTGTCGCTTGTGCTGGTTCGCGGGGTGCTGCGGCCGGGGATTCAAAAAGGCGACCGGTTTGACCTGGAAGTGCGAGTCCCGTCCGACAGCGAGACCACCAGTCTGCGCGGTGGCTGGCTGATGGAAGTCGACATGAAGGAAAACGCCCTGCTCGCCGATAACCAACTCCACGACGGACGCAGTTGGGGAAGAGGGGAAGGGGCCGTGCTGGTCGATCCCGCGGCCGACGCGAAGAAGGACCGGGTGCTGACGTGCCGGGGACAGGTGCTCAGCGGCGGGGTGTGTCAGAAATCGCGAACCCTCGGCCTGGTGCTGAAGACGGAGAAGCGGTCGGCGTTCAATGCCGCACGCATCGAGACGGTCGTGAATCGGCGGTTCCACACCTTCCAAAAAGGGGTCAAGACCGGGGTCGCCAAGGCACGCACCGACCAATACCTCGAACTGGCGGTACACCCGCGTTACAAGGACAACACCGAACGCTACGTGCAAGTCGTCCGCGCGATCGCCTTACGCGAGACGGAGACGGAACAGATCGAACGCCTGGCCCTTCTGGAAAAGCAGTTGCTCGATCCGATCTCGGCCTCCCGGGCCGCCCTGCAACTGGAGGCGATCGGCCCCAAGGGCGCCGACGTCTTGCGCCGGGCCTTGAAGGGGGGCGACCGGGAGACTCGGTTCTATGCGGCCGAAGCGCTGGCGTACCTCGATGAGAGCGGGGCCGCCGAAACCCTGGCCGCCACCGCCCGCGACCTGCCGGCCTTCCGCGTCTACGCCTTGGCCGCGCTGAGCGCGTCGGCCGATTTCAATGCCCATGAGCAACTGCAGGAACTGCTCGACGTGCCAAGTGCCGAGACCCGCTACGGTGCCTTCCGGTCGTTGTGGGCGATGAACGCCCGCGATCCGCTGGTGATGGGCGAAGCGCTCGGCGGCCAGTTCAGCTACCACGTCCTGAACACGTCGGGCCCCCCGATGATCCATGTGACCAAGAGTCGCCGGCCCGAGGTGGTCCTGTTTGGGCAGGATCAGCGGATCGGCACCCCGCTAGCGGTGAATGCGGGGAATCAGATCATGGTCACCGGTACCCACCCGGGGGAGATCTCGGTCAGCAAATTCGCCGTCAACCAGCCAGACCAAAAGCGGTTTGTCTCGAATCGGTTGGACGAGGTGATTCGGGCGATCGTCGAATTGGGGGGGACGTACCCGGATGTCGTCCAATTCCTCCAGGAAGCCAAGGTGGCAGGCGTCATGCAAACCCGATTTGAGGTCGAGGCCCTCCCCGAGGCGGGGCGGAGCTACGATCGCACGGCTCGGGATTCGGGCGACTCCTCGGAGGAGGCGGACGAGGCCGACGACCGGCCCACCAGCCCCATGCCAGATCTGTTCGGCCGGGCCGACAGCCGGGCCGAGGAGCGGACAAAGGACGAAGCTGCGGACGTGGACGAAGAAACCGAGGATTCCGAGAAGAAACCCGGTCCGGTGAAAGGTTTCTTTGCTAAAATAACGGGACGTAAATCGGAGTGAGGAAGCGGTCGGCAAGCCGCAGCTTTCCGCCATCCGCGGGCAGCTTTGACGCATCGGGAGCGAGCCGCGAGATGGCGGGCGGTCGGGTTGAGCCGAGGCCTTGGACAACGCCCGGAATTCGACAACCATCGCTTGATTGCCGACGGCTGACAGCGGATCGCTCCTCCCCTCCTGACCGTCCCTCGGCTCGCCCCCTCGTTGAGGTTTCGTCGCTCGCCCATGCTTAAGGCCCTGGAACTCGTCGGTTTCAAGAGCTTTGCTGACAAAACCCGGCTGGCCTTCGCTTCCGGGATCACCGCCGTCGTGGGCCCCAACGGCTCGGGAAAGTCGAACGTCGTCGATGCCATCAAGTGGGTCCTTGGCGAGCAGAGCGTAAAGAGTCTGCGCGGCAAGGAGATGGCCGACGTGATCTTCAACGGCTCCGGCACGCGCCGGCCGATGAACGCCGCCGAGGTCACGCTGACCTTCGACAACTCCAAGGGGCTGCTGCCCATCGATGCACCGGAAGTCCACATCACGCGCCGCGTCTATCGCAGCGGCGAAGGGGAATACCTGATCAACCGACAGCCCTCGCGATTGCGCGATATCCGCGAGCTGTTGGCCGGCACCGGCTTGGGCGCCCAAGCCTACAGCGTCATCGAGCAGGGGAAGGTCGACAGCCTCCTGCAATCGTCGGCCAAGGATCGCCGGGTGATCTTCGAAGAAGCCGCCGGGATCAGTCGCTTCAAGGCCAAGAAGGTCGAGGCCCTGCGCCGCCTGGAACGCGTGGAACAGAACCTCCTCCGCTTGTCCGATATCGTCGACGAGGTGGACAACCGCCTGCGAAGCGTGCGCAACCAGGCGGGCAAGGCGCGACGGTACAAAGAATACACCGACCGGTTGCAGGAACTCCGCACCCAAGTCGCCCAGGTCGACTGGCGCCGCTTGACCGAGAAGCTGACGGCGTTCCAGACCGAGATCCAGTCGTTCTCGACCGAGCGGGACAGCGCAGCGGCCGAGGCCGAGTCGCTGGAGGCGAGGCTGCTGGAGATCGATGTCCGGGTGGGCGACATCAACGAGCAGATTCGGGCGTCGGAAGCACACGTGGCCGACAATCGCGAGCGGATCGCCGCCCAGGAGTCGACGATCGAGTACGAGCGGCAGCGGGGACGCGAGCTGGACGACCAGATGGCCCGGCATCGGCAGCAGGTGGCCGAGATGAGTTCCCGGGCCGACGACCTGGAGCAGCAGCTGCGTCGGACGAGCGAGGCTGTCGAGACCGCCCTGGAGCATCACCGCCAGATTACCCAACGTCTGGCCGAGGGCGAACGCGAACTGACCGAACTGATCGAACGGCTCGATCAACGGCGAGGGGAGAACCACGATCGCCGTGCCACGTACATGGAGCAGATGCGCCTGGCCTCGGCGTTGGGTAACGAAATCAGCGGCCTCGAAAGCCAGGTGGCCTCGGCTCTGGCCTCACGCGAACGAGCCGAGCAGCGGATCGGTGAACTGGACAAGCAGCTTGCGACCCTCGCCGCCGAACGGAAGCAGTTGTACGTGACGCGGGACGTGCTGGTCGCCCAGGTTACGCAGCAGAACGAGCAGTTGACCGGCGCGCAAGGCCGGGTGGCCGAACGCCGCCAGCAGTCGGCGGCGCGGCAGGTCGAACTGGCCCAGTTTCAGCAGCGACGCAGCGGTCTGGTCGAACGGATTGCAGTCCTCGAAGAGTTGGAGAAACGCTACGAGGGCGTGAGCCCCGGCGTCAAAGAGGTGCTGACCTTGGCCCGCAACGCCCCCACGGGGCCCTTCCGGCCGATCTGCGGGCTGGTGGCCGATCTGTTGCGGGTCAGTGTGGAGTCGGCCCAGTTGATCGAGATCGCCCTGGGCGAAAAGGCGCAACACGTAGTCGTCGGCCCCGGCGAGGAACTGATCGAGTATCTCAAGGCGCATTCCACGCGGCTGGCCGGCCGCGTCGGCTTCTTGTGGCTCGACCGTGCAGCCGAGCCAACGGGGCAGGAGGTGAGCTTGGACGGGCGGCCCGGCGTGCTCGGACGCGCCGACCGGTTTGTCGAGACCGATCCGAAGTATCAACCGCTGGCCCGCTGGCTGCTGGGACGCACGTGGATCGTCCAGACGCTTGCCGACGCGATGACCTTGGCCCAGGTGACCGGCCCGCGAGTCGACTTCGTCACGTTGGCCGGCGAGCTCCTGGCCGCCGATGGCGTGCTGACCGTTGGCCCGCGGCACGCCTCGGTCGGGCTGATCTCGCGGCGCAGCGAGTTGCGGGCGTTGAAGTCCCAACTCGTGGAGCTGGAAGCCCGAATCGAACAACTCCAGACGGCGATTGCCCGGCTTCAGGAGCAGATCGAGCAGGAGGAGGAGCACGTCGGGGTCCTGGCCGGCGAGCATCAGGCGGCCGTGGCGGCCTGGAGCGAACATGGCCACAAGATCACCGCGGCCGAGGAACGAAACAGTCAGCTCGGGCGACAGCGGGCCTCGCTGGAGCAGGAATTAACGGTGGCCGACGCGCAGCTCCAGTCGGCCAGCCAGCGGCTTGACGAGGCCCGAGCCCGGCAGAAGGGCGCCCAGGCGACCCTGGCCGAGATGGAGCGGGAGCTGGCCACGTTGGCCGAGCAGATCGACCTCTTGGAAGCCGACCGCCAGACCCGGCACCGGGTGGCCACGGAAGTCAAAGTGGAGCTAGCCAAGAGCGAAGAGCGGCTGGGCAACCTCCGGGCCCAGATGCGCCAATATGAAGAGAGCCAACAAGAGCGTTTGCGGGCGATCAAGGAAGCCCAGGAACAGATGGCCCAGTGCGCCCAGCGCGGGGCTCAATCGCAGTGGAGCATCCTCCGCGCCGAGTCGGAAGTGGCCGAACTCTACCTGCGGAAGGAGGCCGTGGCCGGACAGACGATCCAACTGGTCAATCAGCGCGAGGCGATCCAGCAGGAACGTTCCAAGCTTCACAGCGAAACCCAGCGGCTTCGCGTCAAGGTGCGCAAGCTTGAAGAACGGATCCACGCTCAGGAACTGGCGGCCACCGAGGTCCAACACGAACGCAACGCCCTGGCCGACCGGCTGCGCGAGGACTACGGGATCGAACTGGCCCAGCTGGAAAACGTTCCCTCCGACGAAGAGCAGCATCGCCGCGAGGAGGTCCAGCAGGAGATCGACGAGCTGCGGCGCAAGATCAACAACCTGGGCAACGTCAACCTCGAAGCCCTGGAAGAGATCGACCAGTTGGAGGGCCGCTACAAGACCCTGGCCGAGCAGTACAAGGACCTGACCGACGCCAAGACGGCCTTGGTGCGAATCATCGACAAGATCAACGGCGACAGCCGGCGGCTGTTCTCCGAGACCATGGAGACGGTCCGTGGGCATTTCCGCGGCCTGTTCGCCAGCCTCTTTGGCGGTGGCCAGGCTGATATCGTGTTGGAGGAAGGGGCCGACATTTTGGAGAGCGGCATCGAGATCGTCGCCCGGCCGCCCGGCAAGGAACTGCGGAGCATCTCGCTCTTGAGCGGCGGCGAGAAGACGATGACCTGCGTGGCGCTGCTCTTGTCGCTGTTCCGCAGCCGGCCGAGCCCCTTCTGCTTGCTCGACGAGGTCGACGCGGCGCTGGACGAAGCCAACATCGATCGGTTCACCAAAGTGATCCGCGAATTCCTGGCCTGGACCCTGTTCATCGTAATCACCCATTCTAAGAAGACGATGACCTGCGCCAGTACGATCTATGGCGTGACGATGCAGGAGTCGGGGGTCTCGAAGCAGGTCTCGGTGCGGTTCGAAGACGTCAGCGACAACGGCGAGATTCGCATCTCCGCGGAACATCTGGCCGACGCGGCCAAGGCCGACTCCGACGAGGAACAGGCGGCGTAGGCCCGCGGCCTCGCTGCGTGTCACGTCATGCTTTCCTGGCCGCCGTGCAACCCAGGTCTCTTGCGCAACCGTTATTTGGCGGATTTCTCGCCGGACCGGCACGTTCTAACTGGTCGTTACAATAGGAGAAAGTTTCTAAAGTCCTACCCCGGGGAGGATCGAAACTATTCATCGGATAGCTTGTTCTGCCTGCGGACCGTGTAGATGCTCCCGCACGGCAATGGAACAAGCTGGAGGGGGGACCATGCCTGAGAGTGCACGCCTATTTGGCCCGTCACCGGCCTGCGGGGACGGACTATCTTGCAGGGTTCACCCGACCGAACACCGTCAACCGAGTGATTCTGCCGGCTGCTCGTGGGATTCGTAATGGGTCGGCTGGAACATGCCTTCCCTATTTTACGGATTTTCACTGACTTCCGGATGGCTCGGATGCCGATGAGATTGATAGAAAGGCGCGGGTCAGAGGGAGCTGAACCAGAGCCAAGCGAAGCGAAATGTACGTTGCCCCGACCCAGATGTTTGCGGGTGGCCGGCTGGCTCCGCAGCCGGCGTGATGGATCGACGACGGCCGCAAGTCCGCAAGCAAGGGGCGATTAAACAGGTTCCGGTTGGAGGTGCTGAGCCGGCCGGAACCCGAAGTCTCGATTGGAATGGGTGAGCCGGTCGAGGCGGAAGACGAAACTTAGCGAGTGAGATTTCGGAGAGCCTGCAATGAAGGTCTTCACAACTGGTCAGGTCGCCAAGATCTGTAAGGTGGCCCCGCGCACCGTGAGCAAATGGTTCGATTCGGGCCGGCTAAAGGGGTATCGTATCCCTGGATCTCAGGACCGCCGCATTCCGCGAGAGTACTTGATCAAGTTCCTCAAGGAACATGGCATGCCGTTGGGCGACCTGGAAGACGAGGCCATGGCCAAGGTGCTCGTTGTAGCCCAGGACCAGGTCTTGGTCGAGAACCTCAAGCGGGAACTTCCGCTTGAGCGGTCGTTCAAGGTCGCCGTCGCCGCGAGTGGCTTCGATGCCGGCATCCAGGCGGAAAGCTTCCACCCGGACTGCATCATCGTCGACTTCTCGATCGGCCGGACCGAGGCGCTGCAGATCTGTCAGAACCTGCGTCGCAACGCAGAGTTCACCGACGTGATCCTCATCGCCCTACTGCCCGATGACGGCAGCTCGACGAGCTTTGATCGTTCGAGCATCAATGAGACGTTCAAGAAGCCGTTCGACTCCGCGTTGCTAGCCGAACGCCTCCGCACCTTGATTGGTGCGAAGAAGGAACTCGTTTGAGACGACAATTCCCCCTGGGGAATTCGTAATCGTCCACCAAGTGATCGCCGGCTCG
>JBDKTH010000497.1:0-6670 GCA_039680305.1 Thermoguttaceae bacterium
CTCCGTCATCGAGGAATACCGGTCCTCCGGCTGCTTAGCCATCATCTTCTGGCAGATCGCCTCCAGCGCCGGTGGCATCTCGGGCCGTATCTGTCGAAGCAGCGGGATCGGCCGCTCGCGGTGGGCCAAGAGGATTTCTACCACTGTCATGCCTTCGTACGGCGGCTTTCCCGTCAAGAGGCGGTACATCGTGCAACCAAGACTGTAGATATCGGCCCGGCGATCGGCCTTGTGGGTGTTCAAGGCCTGCTCCGGAGCCATGTAATCGCAGGTCCCCATCATCTGTCCGGAACAGGTGAGCCGGTCGGGACCGCTGGCGTTGTCCGGTCCGAAGGCCTCCTCGAGCCTCGCCAAGCCCATGTCGAGGATCTTTACCGTGCCCCGTTTGTCGAGGAGCAGATTGGCCGGCTTGATGTCGCGGTGAACGACGCCCTCGCCATGCGCGTACTCCAGTCCCCTTGCGGCCTGGAGTACGCATGCCACTGCCTGATGCATCGGCAGCCCGCCGCTCTCCTTGATCAGCGTCGCCAGGTCTCGGCCATCGACGAACTCCATAACAAGGTAGTGGATTCCCTCCGCTTCGCCGGCGTCAAAGGCCGTCACGATGTTCGGATGGATGAGCTTGGCTGCAGCGTGAACCTCGCGTTGGAATCGCCGGATCGACTCGGGGGAGCCAATGGCTCTGGAGGGCAGGATTTTGACCGCCACGATTCGCCCCATGCGGCGGTGCTCGGCTTTGTACACCTGCCCCATTCCGCCCGCGCCAATCCGGTCGAGAACGACATAGTCTCCAAGAATCAGCCCCCGCGTCTTCCCCTGGTACACGGCTGTAGCCTGATACTTGGTGAGTCGCTTCGCCCGAACCAATTCGCGGGCAAGGGCCTCGCCATCCTGCGGACGACTCTCCGACGGCAGGCTGTCCTGAAACGTGGCGAGTTGTTCGGCCGACAGAAGCCTGCTACGCATCAGCCTTTGCACAAACTCGTCGAGCGTCATCGCCAAGAATTCCTCACTCGTGTGTCCCTAAAGGCGCTCATCCATTCCGCCCCCCTCGAATGTGGAGCATTCTAGCCGAAGAGTCGGCGAACGACAATTGATTCCCCTTCGGCGGGAGGGGCGACGAGGCATGTCACGCCTGATCGAGTATACCTCGTCGGTTGCTCCCGCCGTCTCTTCGGCAAACGCCGGTGCCGGGGGTGGCCAGTTTCCCAAGGAGCACCAAAGCGACTATACTGATGGTCAAACCTCGCTGATGATTCCTGTTTGGAGAGATGTGCCATGAAGCGCCGTGAGTTTCTGCAAACCAGCATGGCTGGGCTGGCCTTGTCGGCCGTCGGCCGGTACGCCGAAGCGTTCGCCGACCAGAAGCCGAAGCGGGTCGGGTTGATCGGCACGGGCTGGTATGGAAAGTGCGACCTGTTCCGCCTGCTGCAAGTCGCCCCCGTCGAAGTGGTCTCGCTCTGCGACGTGGACAAACGGATGCTGGCCGAGGCGGCCGAAATGGTCGCCGTCCGGCAGGTGTCGAAAAAGAAACCGCGGACCTATGGCGACTACCGCCAGATGCTCGCCGAAAAGGACCTCGACCTGGTGCTCATTGCCACGCCCGATCACTGGCACGCCTTGCCAATGATCGCCGCCGTGGAGGCCGGAGCCGACGTCTACGTCCAGAAGCCGATCAGCGTCGATGTGCTCGAAGGCCAGGCGATGGTCGCCGCCGCGCGCAAGCACCAGCGGGTCGTGCAGGTTGGCACGCAACGTCGCAGCACGCCGCACTTGATCGAAGCTCGCGACCAGATCATCAAGGAAGGCAAGCTCGGCCAGATCGGCCTGGTCGAGATCTACTGCTATTATCACATGCGAGGCCGGGGGAATCCGCCCGACACCGCCCCGCCCGACTATCTCGACTACGAGATGTGGACCGGCCCAGCGCCCATGCGTCCCTACAACGAATGGCTCCACCCGCGGCGTTGGCGATCGTTCATGGAATACAGCAACGGGATCGTCGGCGACATGTGCATTCACATGCTCGACATGGTTCGCTGGATGCTCGGACTGGGTTGGCCCACGCGGGTCTCCTCCAGTGGCGGAATCGTGATGAACAAGGGGAGCAAGTCGAATATCGCCGACACCCAAACGGCGACCTTCGACTTCGGCGACCTGCCGGTCATCTGGCAGCACCGCACCTGGGGCTCTGCGCCCGACCCGAAGTACCCCTGGGGCGCCACCATCTATGGCGACAAGGGCACGCTCAAGGCCGGCGTCTTTGGCTACGACTTCATCCCGCAGGGCAAAGGCGAGCCGGTGCACCGCGACGTGGCCTACGAGTACGAGCAGTTTCCTGAAGACAAGACGGAAAAAGACCTCGAACGCCATGTGGCTCCAGCCATCCGCCGCCACATGCAAAACCTCTTGGCCTCGATCGCCTCGCGCGAGAAGCCGGTCGCCGATATCGAAGAAGGCCACATTTCCACCGCGACCTGCATCCTGGCCAACCTTGCCATGCAGCTGGGCCGCACCCTGACCTGGGACGCCGCACGCGGCCAGATCGTGGCCGACGACGAGGCCAACAGACTTTTGCGTCGACCATACCGAGCCCCCTGGGTTCACCCGGAGCCGGCCTGAAAACCGGTCCTTTGCCCCCACCATATAGAGGAGGGACTGAGTGTCGGCTTGACAAGCTACCCCCGCCATGGTAGTATATATTGGAGCATCCCTGCGCGCATGCAACCGCAGGCAGCAGGGCCAGCTGAGACCGTGGAGGGGCGAGATGGCTGAGGAAAGGTTGTGCTCATGCACGAACCAACGTTTGATCCGTATTACAAATGGCTTGGGATTCCTCCCAAGGATCAGCCCCCGGATCACTATCGCCTTTTGGGGATCGAGCGGTTCGAAGCCGACCCGGACGTGATCGCGCATGCGGCCGACGCGCGCATGACGCACATCAAGAACCTGGCCACGGGCGTGTACGTCCAATGGTCGCAAGACCTGCTGAACGCCATCTCCGCCGCGCGGATCTGTCTGCTCAACCCCGAGGCCAAAGTCCAGTATGACGCGGCGCTCTGGGAGTGGCTCGAGCAGCAGCGTCTGGCCGACTCGCCGGTTCCGCCGCCCTTGCCCGGTGAGTTGCAGGGGGCGTCGGCTGACAAGCGTGGATTGCCGATTTCCGCGCCGATGCTGATTGTCGTGGCGTTGTCCTTGTGTCTGCTACTGTTGGTGACGGCGATCGTGCTGCTCAAACGAGAGCACGAGTCCGCGATCGCCACGACGGTAAAGCCATCCGCGGTGACCGTTGAGCAACCGGTCGTTTCTGGCGTGCCGACCGTGGAAAAGCCGGTCGTCGCGTCGCGCGAAGCGAGCAAGCCGGGCGCAAAGTCGGAGTCGAAATCAGAGTCGAAACCGAAACCAGAGTCAAAACCGAAGCCGAAGCCGGAGCCAGAGCCAAAACCAGAGTCGAAACCAGAGTCGAAACCAGAGTCGAAACCAGAGTCGAAACCAGAGTCGAAACCAGAGTCAAAGCCAGAGTCAAAGCCAGAGTCGAAACCAGAGTCGAAGCCAGAGTCGAAGCCAGAGTCGAAACCCCAGCCGCGAGCCGTTGAAACGCCTACCACGAAGCGAGCCTCGGTCCCGTCGATCGACGAGCAGAACAAGCTGCAGAAGCAGGTCGACGACGTCTACAAGCCGGCTGAGGCCAGCACCCCGCAGAAGAAGCAGGAGTTGGCGGAGAAGATGTTCCGCACGGGCGAGGAAACCAACGATGATCCGGTTTCTCGCTACGTGTTGATGCGTTCCGCATGGCAATTGGCCGGCGAGGCGGGGAACCTGGACCTCGCGCTGGACATGATCGGTCGGGCCTGCGAGTCGTATGATCTCGACGTGTTGGACGCCAAGATCGATGTCCTGGAGCGTGCGGAGAAGTCAACGATCACCGGGCCCGAAACGGAGGCCACCAGCCGGCAACTCGTCCAGAAATCCATCGCGATCGTGGAGGCGTTGCTCCGCGACGATGACTACCAAACCGCCTTGAATTTGCTGGACCGAATTGCCATCCCGGCCGCACGCCGAACCAACGACAAGCAACTGCCCGTCGAACTGGCCAAACGCCGAACTCAGGCAAGACGCCAGCGTGAAGAGTTTGCTGCGGTGGAAAAGGCCCAGGAAACGCTGAGCACCAGCGAGACCGACGCCGAGGCCAACCTGACGCTCGGCCGGTGGCATTGCCTGGTCAAAGGGCAGTGGGAGAAGGGCTTGCCCTATCTGGCAAAGGCGAGCGACAGGGACCTGGCCGATCTGGCTCAGCGCGAACTGCAAGGCGCATCGAGCTCCCAAGCCCAGGTTGAACTGGCCGACGCCTGGTGGGAACTGAGTGATCGGGCTGGCACCAAGAAGGATAACGCTGCCGGGGCATTGCGGGCCCGCGCGAGCTACTGGTATCAGCAGGCCATGCCGTTCCTGACAGGGATCTTGCGGGAAAAGGCCGAAAAGCGGCTGGCATCCGCCGCCGAAACGGCCGAGTCGCGTGCAGACTATGCCCTGGAATTCGACGGTTGGAAGAGCCATGCGATCGTCGACTTCGGGTATGCGGGAACGTGCCCGATCACGATCGAAGCGATCGTGAAATCGGCCGTTCCGCCCGCCACGAACGGCGGCACCGTGATCGGTAATTATGACCGCACCGACCCCAGCGGCCTGATGCTGAGCTGCCAATCGACGATGTGGGGTTTCTGCTTTGTCGAGATGCAGCCGCCCCGGACCGGCCGGAGCACCACACCGCCCCCCGGCTCGTCGGTGCGTCTCTATGCGAGATCTTCGGGACGTTTCAGAGACAAAGAGTGGACCCACGTGGCTGGCGTGTTCGACGGCAAACAACTGCGGCTCTACGTCGACGGCGAGCTTCAGGAAACCCGAACGGTCAGCGGCGCGCACAAGCCGACGACCAAGCTCCCCTTCGTGCTGGGCGCCTGCCCGGGCACGGGGCCCTCGGGCGTCCTGTTGGACGATTATTTCAAAGGCTCCATCAAGGCCGTGCGAATCTCCAGTGTCGCCCGCTATACGGACAACTTCCAGCCACCAGCGCAGCTCTTACGGGAAGACGCCAATACCCAGTTGCTGTTGGTCCTCAACAAGGGCTCCGGCGATGTCGTGCCCGATACGTCGGGCCGCAAGAACAGTCCCGCGGGCCCTGGCAGCCACAAACGGTCTGGCACCAGCTCCGCCAAGCTGATCGGCACCAAATGGGTCCAACTCGGCGCCGCCACGAGCGAGACGAAAGACGGCACGGAGCGCGGTGCCGCTCGATAGGTGGGGTGGGGTGGAGCGATGCCGCCTTGTTTTCTAAGAGTCCTGTCCCGTGGCCGGACGAATGTCGAGAAAATCGACACCCCATGGCGATATAACCGACGCCTCTACGGCCATGCCGGAGTCTTCTGAACAGCATTCCCTTACCAGCCAATACCTTATAACGCAATCACCGCCGGCACGCCACTTGCTTCAGTGCCACGGAGCGAGCGACCGCGTACCGACTGGGTCGCCTGCCTGAGGCGGACCGCACAGCGTGGGAGGCGTTGGGAACTAGTTCGACCCAGAGAGGAGTGAACGGGTGGGAAGGCGGAATCGGCTGTGGCAGAGTGGTTTTACACTCGTCGAACTGCTGGTGGTGATCGCCATCATCGGCATCCTGATCGCCCTGCTGTTGCCGGCGGTCCAGGCGGCCCGGGAAGCGGCTCGGCGATCCCAGTGCATCAACAATCTCAAGCAACTCGGCCTCGGCCTCCACAACTACCTCGGCGCGAACACGGTGTTTCCCCCGAGCTTCTGCATTCGCCCCGGGACGACGCTGTCGGGCAACAACGGCTCATGGTCGATCCACGGACGTTTGCTTCCCTATCTGGAACAAGGCAACGCCTATAACCTCGTCCGTCTGGATGTCGCGTGGGATGCGCAGCTCAGCACGGGCGTTCCCACGATGCGAACCCCAATCTACCTGTGCCCAAGCGAGATTAACGACCGGGTCCGCGTGGACGGCAGCGGGAATCCCTACACCTATCCCCAGAACTACGGTTTCAACTTCGGCACTTGGCTCGTCCACAATCCGGCGACCAGTCAGGGTGGCGACGGGGCCTTTTACGTCAATAGCCGGCTTGGCCCTGCCAGCTTCACGGATGGACTGAGCAACACGCTCGCTGCGGCCGAAGTCAAGACGTTCACCCCCTACGTGCGGAACACGTCCGATCCCGGCCCAACCGTGCCCGCCTCGCCCGCGGCCCTGACCAGCCTCCTGTCCGGCGCTCAGTTCAAACTCGGTTCGCAGACGAACGACAACACCGGGCACACCGAGTGGGGCGACGGTCGCGTCCATCATAGCGGGATCACGACGGTTTTCACGCCAAACACCATCGTAGCCTACGTCCACACCGATGGCCGCACCTATGACATCGACTACAACTCGCAGCAGGAAGGCAAGAACGCGACGCAGCCGACCTATGCCGCGGTGACCGCCCGCAGTTTCCACCCGGGCATCGTCAACACGCTTCTGATGGACGGCTCCGTGCGTTCCATCAGCCAGACCATCGAACTGCAAACCTGGCGGCGGCTCGGGACGCGAGCGAGCAACGAGGTGCTCGGCGAGTTCTAAAGGAACTGCAATTCTCGCGAGCGGTAGGGCGGTGCCGAG
>JBDKTH010000445.1:0-2219 GCA_039680305.1 Thermoguttaceae bacterium
GGCGCTACGTTGCGGTACGTCATCCAGCCCGACCGCTGCCTGATCTACAGCGTGGGGGCCAACGGCGTTGACGACGGCGGCCGGACCGGCCCGCCGGGCAGCGACGAGACGACTTGGCCCGATGCCGGGCTGGCGCTGCCGGTCAAGCCGTAAGGCAGTAGCCCTACGGCTTCACGAGTTC
Organism: Thermoguttaceae bacterium; assembly: GCA_039680305.1. GTDB lineage: Bacteria > Planctomycetota > Planctomycetia > Pirellulales > Thermoguttaceae > JBDKTH01. The sequence continues at coordinate 182 of JBDKTH010000445.1, forward strand.
GATGGTCAGCTCGTTCCGGCCGGACTTGATCTCGACCTGCTTGTCTTTGGGCACCAGCCCCGCATAGGGAGAGGCGGCCGGCTTGTCGTCGTAGGATTTTGCCGCCTGGACGACGGGGAAGAACGATACGCTGTGCTTGCCGATGACCGCGCCATCGTTGGTGCCGTAGGTCGAGAGTACAAACGTGCCGTCCGAGTTGACCTGGCCGGAAGCCGGTTTCCCTTTGAGGTCGTTCTTGGCCGTGGCCACCTCGACCGGATGCAACGTCACCGCACCGCCTTCGACGGCCTTCCCGTTGTGGAGCACCTTGCCCTTGACCGGGGCGACGCCGTAGTCGCTGCCGCAACCGGCCAGCAACGCGGCCGCAACCGCAACGCCGCAAAACCGAATCCATCCTGCGCGCACCTTCATCGTGGGTCTCCTCGTCGAATCCTTCGGTCGTGGTCAGGGCATCGTTACGGGGTTGCCGTCACGGATGTCGCCCAAACGTGCGTAGAGCGTCGTATCGATGGTTTCCGACAGGAATCGCGTCGAACCATCGCACAGCAAGAACATCGCCCCGCCGGGGTGCTGGCTGCCGAAGCTGTAGTCCGACCAGCTGAGGCTCCCGATGGTGTTGGCGACGACGCGGTTGTTGATGTAGCAATTGGCGCCGGTGAGGCGCGCCCAGGAACAGATGCGCCACTGGCCAGAGCCGTCATTGTTGCCGCCGGCCCAGAGCGGAAACACGCTGCTGATGGCGGAGGGGCTCACGTTGGCTGTCACGCTTACCTCGCCCACGGCGATCGAATTGCTCGTGCCGTCGGTGATTTCCGCAATGGCCGTGCAGTGGGTGTTGCTGTTGTCTTGGGCGAGGCGGAAGAGGCCCGTCTGCGAGGTCCTCGATGGCTGCTGCCACGAGAGGCCGGCGGCGGCGCCGTTGAGGCCGGTCGTGAACTGTGTGACCCAAGGCGTCTCGCTGCCGAGGCAGGCGGAGTAGTTGGACTTGCCGTAGCCGTTGTTGTCGACCGCCGGGAGGATGTCGCTGGGGCAGACGAACGCGTTCACCGTGGCCTTGGCCCCCAGCCCGTTGGTCCCCGCGGCGTTGCCGTGATTGTTTCGCACCTGGCTCCACCAGTTGTAGCTGTCGGTGTTGTCGGTCACCGTCGTCGGCAGCGTGTTGGCGCCCGTCGGATCGGGCTTGATGGCGCCATGAACTTCCTTGTTGGCCCCGCTACGGTAATAAACCAACGCTGCGCCGCCATTGGCGAGCGTGTCGTACAGCGGCTTCTGCTCGAGGAACGGCAGGAGGTAGGCGCTCCAGGAGTAGTTGTCGTTGTCGTCGTCGGGCTGGCCCACGGGGAAGCGTTTGTAGGTGTTTTCGAAATTGTGCAGCGCCAAGCCGATCTGCTTGAGATTGTTCGCACACTGGCTGCGGCGTGCGGCTTCGCGGGCTGCCTGGACCGCCGGCAGCAGCAAGGCAATCAAAATCCCGATGATCGCGATCACCACCAAGAGTTCGACGAGTGTGAAGCCTTTACGAACGCTCATAGCGCCCCTCCAAAGAACGAAGCCTAGGTGAAAAACAATAGGTGGGAACAAACGCGAAACCAGAGCCCGGCAGGCGGGGGATAGGCGGGATGGTGCGGTGTGCTAAAGGCTAAATGCCCCGTCGCTCGCGATGGTCTGCCCACGCCTCGATGATAGTCACTTCGACAGGGAAGTCAATACTTTGGAGTAGGAAGGCGTAATCGTTGGTGGGGTCTCGCGGGCCAGAAAGGCGGGGGGCAAACGAGCCGGACGATTACCAATACTACAAATCGTGGAAGGACTTCTGGCGAGCGTCCACCGCGCGAAGAACCAAGAAAGGGCTCTGAGAAGTCGCAGTGCTGATTGGCTGGCCGCTGATGGCTGACCGCTCCCTTGACAGGACCCACCAGGCAGTTCATCATCGAAACGGTTTGCGCCCTGAGTCTCCCCGATTGTCTGTTGGTGCCATGATGTCGATTCTTCCCAAAGCCGCGTGGTCCGTTGTCCTGGCTGTGATCCTGGTGCCGAC
>JBDKTH010000871.1:0-3355 GCA_039680305.1 Thermoguttaceae bacterium
AGTTCCTTGCACGGCAAACACCAGGTGGCCCAAAAGTCGACCAACACCACATGGCCCTGGTGTTTTTGAATAGCCTGCTGCACCTCGGGTGCGTCGGCCTCGCTCACCGTGGCCGGTCGGGCAGGCAGCGGCCCGGGGGCACGCTCGCAACCGACAACGAGCCCCGAGAGAGCGACCGCCACGAACCACAAACGGTTCCGCACGATCGCCTCCCGGAGAGTTCTTCGCCGGAAATCCTCTTGCCCCATCACTTCTTATCCCACTTGATGCCGCAGCCCGGATGCGGTGTGTCGGCCTGGGCCGGCTCCTTGCCGGCCATGAGGGAGTCGAGGGCATCGCGTAGATACGCCTTCTTGACCGCCGTAGGCTTCTGGATATTGTCGTCGATTCCACCGCGATAGACCAGCTTCCGGTTCTGATCGAGCACGAACACGTGCGGCGTATTCGTGGCGCCGTACTCGCGACCGGTATCCTGGCTCAAGTCGTAGAGGTACGGGAAGTTGAATCCTTTTTCTTGAGCCCGCTCCTTCATCTTGTCGAGCCGATCCGCCGGCAGGTTGTTGACGTTGATCGCAATCAACTGCACGCCCTTGTCCTGGTAGTCCTCCTGCAGGGCCACCAGACGGTCTTCGTAAGCCACGGCCACTGGGCAGTGGTTGCATGTGAAAACGATCACGATCAGCTTGGCGTCTCGGTAGTCCGACAGACTGTGTTCCTTGCCGTCGACGCCGGGAATCTTCGACCACTGGGGCGCCGGATCGCCGAGTTTGAGCTTGTCGGCATAGCAACGACTGGCGGCCAAGGCCGCCGTGACCACGACCACGGCAAGAGCAAGTCTTCGCAGGCGAACCATAGAAACTTCTCCTCAGAAAAATGGGACAACCGGACGCAGATCGGTTGAATCATTCGCGGCAGACGTAGGGAAGGCAAGTCTCCACGGCCGCGATACCGCCTAGCGTCGCCGGTCAGCCTGAGGTGTTCGCCGCTGCCTGTCAACCATTTGCGCCCACGAACGTGGAAGCGGGCGAAGGGGATCGACGCGCGCAGATTCGTTTTACACACCCTGCCGGTTGGTGGCACGGCATGGGTTAGTCGCGTGCCGGGCCTGCGGTATCTTCCATGCTGTCGATGTAGTCGCGCAGACGCTCCAGTTCATCGGTCACGTGGCGGAGCTTGAGCATGTTGTCGACCCGCTTGAGAAGTTCCAGCTTATTGACCGGTTTGCTGAGAAAATCGTCGCATCCGGCCGACACAGCCCGCTCAATGTCCCCTGCTTCGTTCAAGGCGGTGACCATCAACACCATGATCGTGCTGGTTTGCGGATCGTCCTTGATTTTTTTGCAGACCTCGAAGCCGCTGAGCTTCGGCATCATGATGTCCAAGAGGATCAGGTCGGGCTGAAACTGCGCCACCTTATCCAAGGTGTCGCGTCCGTCCACTGCGATGCATGTCTCGCAATCCAGGTCGGCCAGGTAGACCTCCAGCAATTCCACGTTCGTCGGATTGTCGTCGGCGATAAGGATCTTGCTCTTGGCCATCGCATCCACTCGGGCTAGGACGAGAAAATCGAGTCGAACAGGGGCCGATTATACGAGCTTCCCCGATGACCGGCTAGAGGGACATAGAGTGAGGGGGGAGGAGCGGGGCTCCCAGAAGAATTATCGGCTCGCTGTGACCTGCAGGCCCCATTGGGCGCGAGAACGCGGAAAGCTGACTGTACGCTCCCTAGTCCTTCGTCCTTGGTTTATCGTCCTTCACCCTCTCCACGGCCACCGTCAACGAGCCGGCATTGTCTCCTAGTTCTCCAGCGGAATCATTGATCCGCAAGAAAAGGGTGCCGGCTTGCTTGGGCGTGAGCGTGGTGCCGCGGCCGACGTCCATGGGGTGAATCAGTGTGCTGGGGCCGTTGGCGAACGGTTCGTCGGGATGCACGGCCGCCAGCAGGAGCCCTAAGGGGCGCCCCCGGTAGTAGCGGATCGTGACCCCGCCTGGCTCACACCACCAGACCTGCGGCTTGTCGGCCACCTGATACCGGCCCGAGGCCTGCAGCCGATAGGTGACGCCCGCCTCTAGGCAAATCCCGCTGTTCTGCCAGCCGCGGTCAGCGGCTACGGTCACACTGGCCCGATTCTCCTTCATCGGGTGGCCCAGGGCGAAGTCGACTGCCATTCGGGCCACGTCGTAGCCGTAGTCCAGGTTGGCCACATACACCTGCCACTCTTCGGCCAACTGAGGCCAGTCGCTCGCAAACAGCCGGTAGAAACGGGCCGAGAGGTCGGCCTGAGTGACGAACTGCTGAAGCTGGCGAAATCGCTTCTGGTAGCGGGGATGGTGATCCAACAGGGTGGCCGCCGCCCAGCACCAGGCATACATGTTGGTTTCCGCCGAGCCAATCCATTTGCGATCGACGATCACCTTGAGGGTTTTCGCCTGCCGGGCAGCGTAATCGTCCTCGATCAGCTTGATCCGTCCCCAACGGAGGCATTCTTCGCGGCTGGTCGGCATGTAGTTGAGCGAGAGCTGGCCATCGTGCCATCGGTGGGTCGCCAACATTTCCGCCAGCCCTTCCATGTACCAGGGCGGACCGGCACTGCCCAGGACGGTCATCATAAACCCATGCGTCCCCTCGTGCAGCAGCAGATGCCGCCGATAGTAGGGACTCGCCTGCTCGTAAAGCCACATTTCACTATTACGACAGAAACCGTTGTCAAACGATGGGATCTCGGCCGGCAGCAGGCCCGCCTCGGTGAACCGGCTCTCGTCTTTGATCAAGAAGCCGGCCATGCGCCACGCGGCCAGTTTGGCCCGATCCTGGCCAAAACACTCGCACCACTGTGGAAACGCCTGGTCAAAAACTTCAGGGAGCGTGTCGATCTCTTGGTCGGCCGGCAGATCCGTATAGAGCGTCAGCCGCTTGCCGACAAGCTTGCGGATCCCGGCCGCCTGGACCTTGGCTTCGTCCACCTGAACCATGGGCGTGTCGGCCGGGACGGTCGGTGCATCCGAGCCATTCATCAGATCGGCCAGCGAGCGGTTCGGCTTGGCCAGCGGATGGCGTTTGGTGGCGGCCTTCGAACGCGTGCGATTGCCAAACGTCTGGGCAAAGCTCTCGGCCGGTGCTCCAAACACCAGAACCGCCAGCATCTGGGCGACGGGCCAAGCATGCGGGTTCAGGGGTCGGGGTTCGGGGTTCAGAACTCCGAAAGGACGTTCGCCTGAGAATCCTGAGCCCTGAGCCTCGAATCCGGAACCCGGAACCCGGAGCCCGGAACCCCAAAGACCGCCGCGCGCCTTCGTTTCGGCTTCTGCCGTCTGCATTCTTGCCTTCCCTCTGCCGCCCCCCTGTTGCATGCCA
>JBDKTH010001024.1:0-2166 GCA_039680305.1 Thermoguttaceae bacterium
GCACGGTGACCGGTCACTCACTTGCCCTCCGTTTCTTAAGAGTTACTTGTCACTCGTTCAGCATGTTGGCAGTAAGAGCAAGACAGCCCGACACATCAATGATGAGGCCGGAGACGAGAACGCCGTCGAGCAGCGGCACCGTCAAATTCCAAACACAAGACAGGATAAGTCCAACATTTCCAGGCACTTGGGCTTGCGACGAGCTGTCGCAGGCTGCAACTTCCTGGGAGATTGCAGATCGAGTACTGGGGAGTACTGAGGCCAGAGCGCCGTTAGACGTTAGCAAGAGGCGTGAAGCCTTGCCTAACGTCTAACGGCGCTCTGACCCCACATCGTCCCTGACCCCACATCGTCCTCCCTGGCAAACGCAAGCGATGCACCGACTACACCCTCTTCCTGAGGAGGGCGCAATAGGGGTTGGAAGCTGAACTGTTACCACCTTTCTCGCCCGCCCCATCCCCCAGGGGTTCACCGATCCGTTCGGAACGGGACGGCCGGCAGCTGGGCGGCGTTGTAGAGAGTGCATTCCGGGTTGTCGGCCCAGGCGTAGCGCACGAAGGCCGGGTTCGGTAGGCTCTCGTTCCAGACCAGGACGCTGTTGCCATCGATTCTGGCTTTGGCCCAGCGGAAGACCTTGTCGGAGCCGGCGATGGCGAAGCCCTTGAGTTCCCCGCCCTTGGCCACCAACCCGCCGCCGAGGTGCGTGAAGTTGATCCGGATTCGATCGCCTTCCACAACGCTTGCGGCGAACAGCGGGCCGGAGACGACCGTGTCGGTCTCCCCGTAGCAGTCGCGTTTTGCCCACCGTGCTAGACGCTTGCCAACGTCCTGTTTGTTCTTCGGGTGGACGTTCGTGGCATCGCCAATGTCGATGGCAATCGCCATGCCGGTGTTGGGCAGGGCCAAGGTTTTGGTCTGCGACTCACGGATGAATGCCCAGCCGCCGTTGTCAGGCTCTTTCTTTCGTGCCTGGTAGCTGGCCAGTTGGACATAGTAGAACGGGAGCGTGTCGTCGCCCCAGAGTTTGCGCCAAGACGTGATCATCGCGGGGAAGAGGATGCTGTGCTGATCCCATCGCCCGCTGTTGGACTCACCTTGATACCATAGGAAGCCGCGTACGGGAAACTGCGTGAAAGGGGCGATCATTGCATTGAACAAAGCACACGGCACCTGGTAGCCGGCAGGCAGATCTCGGGCTATCTTCGCCGGTTTCAGTCCAAGCTCGACTTGGCATTTCCAAGTCTTCGACAGCAGGACTTCTTCCGCCCCTTCCCGGTAGATTCGCAGCGGGGCAGGATAGTCGGGATAGAAGCCGCCGGGGCCGATTTCATTGAACACCCGAATGGCGACGACGTTTCTGCCCGCTTTGATCAGTTTCCCCGGGATCGTGTGCGTGCGGAACACATAGACCTGGCGCTTGTTATCTTTACGGGCGATTTCTGTTCCGTTGACAAAGGCCACGCTGTTTTGCTGGATCGGACCAAGATAGAGTTGGGCGTCTTTGCCGGCCCAACTGGCCGGCACCTCGACCTCGGTGCGGAACCAGACGGCGCCGTCGATGTTCATGCCTTGGGATTCGATGCTGCCGGGAACCCTGACATCTTTCCAGGCGGAGGCGTCGTAGTCCAGCGTGGCCCAGGCAAGGCACTCGGGTTTGATCCCGGGATCTTTGTTCGCGGCCGCGTCGTAAACCTTTTTCCGCACGGCATCGTAGGTCGTCCAATCCGGGTATTCCTCCGGCGGAATGCTGGCCGGTTGAGGCAAGGCCGTGTCGGCCCGCAAAACGTCGGCCGGCGTCCAAGCTTCACAAGAGCTCGCTCCGACGGCACTGTTGATCACGCCGACAGGGATCCCGTAAGACGTGTGGATTTCCCGGGCAAAGAAGTAGGCGACGGCAGAGAAACCGGCAACGTTCTCCGGAGTGCAAACAAGCCACTGCCCTGGCGCATCGTTGCGGGGCGCAGAGGCCAGTTCACGTTTTACCATGAAGAAACGGATCTCCGGGTAGTTGGCGGCCTTGATTTCTTCCGCCGCATTGTCAACTTCGCGGACCCGCATTTCCATGTTGGACTGCCCCGAGGCCAGCCAGACGTCGCTCACCAAGATGTTCTTGATGGTCAGCGCTTTGGATTGGGAGCCCGTGACTTGCATGTTGGTCGGCTTGGA
>JBDKTH010000807.1:0-2277 GCA_039680305.1 Thermoguttaceae bacterium
TTTGCTCCATGGGCTTCCAGTTATTGGTGAGGCGCAAATAAACCCCCACCAGACCAAAGCGGATCTTGTTGATGCCCCATCCCTATCGATCGCCATCGGCTTCTCGCAGAAGACGTGCTTGCCAGCCTCGATGGCCGCTTTGAGGTGCGGCGGGCGGAATCCGCCCGGGGCCGCCAGGAGGACCAGATCCACGCCGCTGTCGATCACCTTCTGATAGGCGTCCAGGCCGACAAACCGGCGTTCCGGCGGCACGTTGACGCGTTCCTTGTACTCCGTGCTCAGCGCTTTGAAGGTCGTGTCGAGCTTGTCGGCGAACACATCGCCCAGGGCGATCAGTTCGGTGTTGGCGTCGGCTTTCAAAGCCTGGCTGGCAGCGCCTGCGCCGCGCCCGCCGCAGCCGATGAGGCCGAGCTTCAGTTTGCGGTCGTCGGTGGCCCCGCGGAGCACGGCCGGCACGCTGGCAGCCACGACGCCTCCGACCGAGGCCAGGGCGGACGTCTTCATGAACTCGCGACGGGTGGGCTGAGAAAGCGGCTTCATCGTTTGCGTCTCCTGGTAGGTTCGATGTCGTCAGGCGCCCTGCATTGTACACTGGGGGGATTGGCCAGGTAAACGGTTGGGGATCCCAAATGTCAAAGGGCGAAGGGCGAAGGAATGACGAAGCACGAATGCCCTAAGGCCACACGCCGCGATCCCTTGCCCCCGATCTGTTGCCCTGGAATAATGGGCACCACTCTGCCATCCTTCGATTTCCCGCGATTTCTCTATGCGAGTCCAAACCATGGGCGACGACTTCTTCCAGCCAGCTGTGCCAACCATCGACCGAGATACGTGTGCCGACTGCGGTGCATGTGCCAAGATCTGCCCGAGCCAAAGCTTGGTGTGGCGAGATGGCAAGGTGGAGATCACCGGCGGGACGTTCTTGGGGTGCATCGGCTGTGGGCATTGCATGATGGTCTGCCCGAGCCGAAGCGTCCACGTTGCTGGCCGGCGGATTACGCCCGGCGACCTGGTCAACCTCCCGGCGAAGAGTGAATGGGCGACGCCCGAACAGCTCGACGGCCTGCTGTTGGCCCGGCGCAGCATCCGGCGGTTCAGCGACGAGGAGGTCGATCGGGCGACCGTGGAGCGGATCCTGGCGATGACCTCCACGGCGCCGATGGGCATTCCGCCGAGCCAGGTGGGGATCGTCGTGTTCCAGGGCCGCCCCAAAGTCCGGGCTTTGGTCGCCGACATGATCGCCAGTTTGCGCCGGATGCGCACGAAGCTCGTTTGGACCTTGCGGCTCGGCCGGTTCTTCATGAGCAAGGCCGGCTACGCGAGCCTGCGCGGTTTCGTATTGCCGTTGGTCGACCTGCTCGCCGAGCGCTGGGATCAGGGGCAAGACGTTCTCTTTTACGACGCGCCGCTGGTTCTCCTTTTCCACCACGGCCCGATGGCCGACCCGGCCGACGCCCAGATCGCCGCCACCTACGCGATGCTGGCCGCCGAGTCGCTCGGCCTGGGCAGTTGCATGATCGGCAGCGCCATGGCCATCACCTACGACAAGCCGCTGATGGCCAAGTGCGGGATCCCCGCGGAGAACAAGGTCACGCTGGCCCTGATCGTTGGTCGTCCTGCCGTTGCCCCCTTCCGTCGTGGCATCCGTCGCCAACTGGCTTCGGTCAAGTGGGCGGAGTGAGGGTGTTCTTGAGAGGTTCCGCCACGGGAGGGGATTGTGGGGGTGCCGAGAGGTACTGCCATTTCGTTTTCCCTCAATCATCCCGTCTCCTGGAGAGGGTACGGACGATCGCGTGAGTCAGTCTCCTCTAGCTGGGGGAATGGCCCTGCAAACCGCATCCGCCGCCGGCCGGAACTCCGATGATTACCACCCGGTTAAGGGAGAGAATTGTGGAAAGCCCCACGTGTTGTGATGCAAATTGTGCGTCGCGGTGCACATTCGTAAGTGGCTTCTATACAGTTAGTTACATTTACACGAAAAGACGTAAGTGAACTAACCCGAAAGTGGGGAGGTGTTGCACAATTCATGGGTGTCTACATAATTCGGATAGGTATGTACCACCTAGGTTTATGTCCCCTCGCATGGTTTCCGTGAGCCGGAAGTCCCTAGCCCGTGCTCTGCAGGGAGCACGGGCCATGCGCGCAGCCGCCAAGCGGCGCTTGGATCGGGCCTGACGGCCGTACGCTGAAGCGCGAGGGCAATTTATCGACAGCGTCAATTGTCAAAGATCAAACCGGCTCGCCTTCTTGGGCTGCCAGGAATCAGCCTAGCACAAC
>JBDKTH010000778.1:0-1742 GCA_039680305.1 Thermoguttaceae bacterium
AGCCATTGCGGAAACGAAATACTATGCCCTCCTACAAAGCCACTTTCGGCCCGTGCGAATTCTGGGCTGGGTTGTGGTATGCCTCGTTGCAGGAGCGGGTATCTTCGCAGGGCTGAACACGATGTACGGCGCGGTGGTAGGAAGGGTCAAAGAGCTTTCCACCCTCCAGGCCCTTGGGTTCCGCCGGTTCTCGATCGCGCTGAGTCTCGTTCAGGAAGCGACTCTGCTGGCGGCCACCGGGTCGCTCTTGGCCGCCCTGTTGGCTCTGGTGTTGGTCAACGGAACGGCGGTGCGTTTTACGATGGGCGCGTTCGCATTGCGGGTTGACAGCGTATCCGTGCTGGTCGGATGCGGCACCGGGCTGCTGCTGTGGCTTTTCGGTGCCGTTCCGCCAGCGGTGAAGGCCATGCGGCTCGCGGTCGTCCAGGGATTGAAGTCGGTTTAGTTGTCTTTGTTACCACAGGAAGGAGTACGTTATGAAGACTCTGTTGATGCACGGTTCATTGATGTTTGTCGTCGGGCTCATTGCGGTCGGCTGCGGTCGCGTCTCCGACTCGCCGGCTGCGGGGTCCGGGAACGGGGCCGCGACAGTCGCCAACTCGACATATCGCCTCGCGAGCGAGCCGGCAGGTGCTCAGGATGTGAAGCTTGCCCGCACGTCCGCGAAGGACAACGACGAGGTTGTCGTGGTGGGCCGAATCGGCGGCGACGCGAACCCTTGGATCGACGGCATGGCGGCGTTCACGATCGTCGATCTCTCGCTGAAACCTTGCGAAGACGGGGCCTGCGGCAACCCTTACTGCGACGCGGATGATCTCCCCACTTCCAAAGCGATGGTAAAAGTTGTGGATGGAGAAGGAAGTGTCGTGCCAACAGAAAGCCGGCAACTCCTTGGTGTTAAGGAATTGCAGACGGTCGTGGTCCGTGGCAAGGCCAAACGTGACGAGGCGGGCAATCTCACTATCCTCGCCAGTGGCATCTTCGTCAGGCCCTAGCGATTAGGAGTTGCCTTCGATGGCCAGCACCCTGGACCTCCGCCAGTTAGTCGTTGACCGATCCGGCACCAAGGCTCCCAAGAAGAGTCGGCGACGGAATCTGGTCACTCGGTACGTGATCCCTCTTGGGGTAATCCTCGGCTTCAGCTCGGTGATCGCCTGGTCCGCCAGGGAAAGCCTCGTTTCGTCAAAGCCCGTCACGGTGGTCCCCGTGGTTCTTGCCCGCGCGGAGGTCCAGCAGTCAGGAACGCCTTTGTTCCAGGCGGCGGGGTGGGTCGAACCACGGCCGAGCCCGGTAATGGTATCCGCGTTGGCCGAGGGAATGGTCGATCAACTGCTGGTCGTGGCGGGCCAAGAGGTCAAGGCAGGCCAGCCGGTCGCGACCCTCGTGGACGCCGATGCCCGAATTGCCCTCGGCGAGACGGAGGCCGCGCTGCGATTGAAAGAGGCAGAGCTTGCCGCAGCCCGCGCGACGGTCGTAGCCGCCCGGAGTCAGGTGGAGCGGCCGGTCCATTTGCAGGCGTCTTTGGCCGACGCGGAATCGCTTTTGGCCAAGGTTAAGACCGAGTTGGTGAACCTGCCGTTCGCAGTCCGAACGGCTGAATCCCGGTGGCAATTCGCCCAGCAAGACCTCGAAGGCAAGAAGAGCGTCAGCGACTCGCTAGCCGGCCGATTGGTGCAGCGAGCCCAGAGCGAATTCGATGCGGCGACCGCGGGCTTGGAGGAACTCCGGGCGCGCAAACCGAG
>JBDKTH010001061.1:0-4738 GCA_039680305.1 Thermoguttaceae bacterium
TTCCCAACGTTGGTTGCGCACGGAGGACACCTACACGAGCGAGAATCCCAAACGAGTCTACTACCTCTCGATGGAGTTTCTCTTGGGGCGATCGCTGGCCAACAACGTCACGAACCTTCTCCTCTTCGGCCTGACGGCGGAGGAGGTGGCCGGCAACCGCGGCTGGTACAACCCGCGATGGCACTATGAGCACGAGCCGGAGACCCGCGCGGCGCTGGATCTGATCTCTTCCGACCATTTCAGCCGCTACGAACCGGGCGTGTTTGCCCCGCTGCTGGATGCTGTCCTGACCGGCGGCGACTATTATATGCATCTGGCCGACCTCCGGTCGTATCTGGACGCGGACAGCCGTTTGGTGGCCCTTTATGCCGACCCGGACGCCTGGGCACGCAAGGCCATTCTGAACATTGCCGCCTCGGGAGTGTTCTCCAGCGACCGGACGATCGCGCAGTACGCGACCGAGATCTGGAACGTGAAGTCGTGTCCGGTGGTGCCTGAGGACCCGTGATACGGCGATGGCCGATCCGAACTCGGAGATGACCGGATCCTGGAGAATCGAAAGGTCTTGTCTCTATGCACGCACAAGTAGACTCCTGGCTTCGCATTCATGAAGTGTTTCACCCCACGGATTGTTCGCCGGGCAGCAACGTGGCGTTGGCCCACGCGCTGAAACTCTCCTTGACTGCCAAAGCACGGTTGACGTTGATGCGAGTGAGCCCCGAGGAAGGCGTCGCCGCCGCCGACGAACTCCCCGACGTTCGCGGCACGATCGCCAGATGGCTGGCCACCGAGCGCGGCGGTGAGCCGATGCCCGAACTGCAAATTCGATGGCACGCCGCCAGCGGGAGCAGCCCGGTCCGATCGTGTCTGCAATCGTTGGAACGAATCCCGGCCGATCTGATCGTCGTGGCGACTCACCAGCACGACGGCCGCTCGACTTGGATGGGGACGTCCATCGCCGAGCCGCTGGTTCGCTCGTCCGGGGAAATGACGCTCCTGGTGCCTGAAGGAGCCGCAGGCTTCGTACGCCCGGAGAATGGAACGATCACGCTCAAGAACATCCTGATCCCCGTGGCGCCCCAGCCGTCCTTCGCCCCCGCGATCGAGGCAGCCCGGCGACTGATGCTCTACCTGCCGGAAGCCGAGGGGACGGCCACGGTGCTTCACGTTGGCGACCCGGCCGGGATGCCGGAACTCCGCCTGCCGAAGGTGCCGGGGTGGAGGTGGGATTGCGTCACTCGCTCAGGCGACCTGATCGAGACAATCCTCGAGACGGCCGGCCAGGCGTGCGCCGACCTGATCGTCATGACCACCCAAGGACGACAAGGCTTCCTCGAGGCGCTGCGTGGTTCCACCACCGAGCGGGTGTTGCGGCAGTCGCAATGCCCGATGCTCACCATGCCCGTCGGCTCGTTCCTGGGCTGATACCGTGAGGAAAAAATGACAAACGACATTGATCCTGGCAGCAGCTTTCCACTCGGCGTCACCCTGTCGGAGGAGGGCGCGAATTTCTCGGTCTACTCGAAGAACGCTTCGGAAGTCGAGCTTGTCTTCTTCGATTCGCCCGATGCGGGGAAGCCCTCGCGCGTGATTGCACTCGATCGGCGGCAGCACCGGACGTATCACTACTGGCATGTCCTGGTGCCGCGGGTGCAGCCGGGGCAACTCTACGGATACCGGGTCCGGGGTCCATTCGACCCGGCCCGCGGCCTGAGGTTCGACGCGCAGAAACTGCTGCTGGATCCCTACGGCCGCGCGGTGGCCGTCCCGCGCGACTACGATCGCAGCGTGGCCTCCAGGCCGGGCGATGACGCGGCGCAGGCCATGAAGAGCGTGGTCATGCCCCACGGCGGCTACAACTGGGAAGGGGATCGGCCGCTGCGCCACCCCTACACCCGAACCGTCATCTACGAAATGCACCTGGCCGGTTTCACGCGGCATCCCAACTCGGGCGTTGCGGCGTCCAAGCGAGGGACCTACGCCGGACTGATCGAAAAGATCCCCTATCTCGAGGATCTCGGGATCACCGCCGTCGAACTGCTGCCGGTCTTCCAGTTCGATCCTCAGGACTGTCCGTCCGGACGACGGAATTACTGGGGCTACTGCCCTGTCTCGTTCTTCGCCCCGCACCTCGGCTACAGCTCGCAGCCGGAGCCATTGGCCGCGATCAACGAGTTCCGCGCGATGGTCAAGGCCCTGCACTTGGCGGGAATCGAGGTCATTCTCGACGTTGTGTACAACCACACGGCCGAGGGCAATCACGAAGGCCCCACCTTCTGCTTCCGGGGGCTGGAGAACTCCGCCTACTACATCCTGCCGTCCGATTCCGCCAAGTACTGCAACTTCACCGGCACGGGCAACACGCTCAACGCCAATCATCCCGTGGTCCGGAGGTTGATCGTCGACAGTCTCCGCTACTGGGTGGCCGAGATGCACGTCGACGGGTTTCGGTTCGACCTCGCGTCGATCCTCTCGCGTGACCAGTCGGGCCAGCCGCTGGCAAACCCGCCCGTCCTCTGGGACATCGAGTCGGACCCCACGCTCGCCGGGACGAAACTCATCGCCGAAGCCTGGGACGCGGACGGACTGTACCAGGTGGGCCGCTTCGTCGGCGACGCTTGGAGCGAATGGAACGGGAAGTTCCGCGACGACGTCCGGCGATTCCTGCGCGGCGATGACGGATTCGTGTCGGCCCTCGCCACCCGGCTGTTGGCGAGTCCCGACCTCTACGCCCACGAGAACCGCGAGCCGGAACAGAGCGTCAACTTCGTCACCTGCCACGACGGTTTCACACTCAATGATCTGGTCTCGTACAACGAGAAGCACAATGAGGCCAACGGCGAACAGAACCGGGATGGGACCAACGACAACTACAGTGGGAACTACGGGGCCGAGGGGCCAAGCGACGCTCCGGAGACGGAGCAACTGCGCAGCCGCCAGGTGAAGAACTTCCTGGCCCTCAATCTGTTGGCGATCGGCACGCCGATGCTTCTGGCCGGGGACGAGGTCCGGCGCACGCAGCAGGGGAACAACAACGCGTATTGCCAAGACAACGAATTGAGCTGGTTTGACTGGTCGCTCGTCGACAAGCACGCGGGGTTGCACCGCTTCGTCAAGCTCCTCCTCGCCTGCCGGCTCGACCCGGCGCGCGACGTCGCGGACCGCGGAACGCTGACGGAGGTTCTCGCCCGGGCACGCCTAGAGTGGCATGGCGTGAAGCTCAAGGAACCGGACTGGGGGGCTCACTCCCACAGCCTCGCCGCCACCGCCCGGGCCGCTCGCCTGGGAGCCGCCCTGCACTGGATGGTCAACGCGTATTGGGGGCCGCTCCGATTCGAGCTTCCGCCAGTGCCTGCGGAGTTTCAGGGTCCCTGGCGCCGGTGGATCGACACCTACCGCGAACCGCCGGACGACATCTGCGAGTGGTCTTGCGGGTGGCCGGTGACGGATAGCCATTACCTTGTTCAGCCAAGGTCCTTGGTGATCCTGATCCTGCCACCGCCGCATGGATCGGCATGAACGCCGCTGGGGCCGCATTGCCTCAGTCCTTTATTCGACGAACAATGGTGACTCGCGCGGGAGACCGGGAGGTGAAACTGTGAAACAAGATGACATGGACCATCCCAAGAAGATGAAACGCAGAGCGTACGAAAAGGAGCTGCGCCGGCTCCAGACCGAGCTTTGCCGCCTTCAGGAGTGGGTGAAGTGCAAGGGGCTGCGGGCGATCGTGGTCTTCGAGGGACGCGATGCCGCCGGTAAGGGAGGCACCATCAAGGCGATCACCGAACGGGTCAGCCCGCGGGTCTTCCGGCTCGTTGCGCTGCCGGCGCCCTCGGACCGCGAGAAGACCCAGATGTATGCGCAGCGGTACGTCCAGCACTTTCCCGCCGCGGGCGAAATCGTGATCTTCGATCGCAGTTGGTATAACCGCGCCGGCGTGGAGCGCGTGATGGGGTTCTGCACGGAGGAGGAATACCGCCGTTTTCTGGAAGTCTGCCCGGTCTTCGAAAAACAGATCGTGGACAGCGGGATCATCCTGATCAAGTTCTGGCTTGAGGTGGGTAAGCGGGAACAAGAGCGGCGGTTCGAGGCCCGCATCGACGACCCGCTGCGGCAATGGAAGCTCAGTCCGATGGACATCGAGTCGTGGACCCACTGGTACGATTACTCCCGAGCCCGGGACGCGATGCTGGAAGCCACCGACACCGAGTACGCGCCCTGGTACATCGTGCGTTCGGACGACAAGAAGCGGGCTCGTTTGAACTGTATCGCCCATCTCCTCCATCTGATCCCCAATGAAGAGGTGCCTCGCGAGAAAGTGAAATTGCCCAAGCGGTCGGACAAGGACAAATACGACGACCAAGCCACGCTTGAGGGCAGGAGATTCGTACCGGAGAGATACTGATGAGCGAACGTATTGGCATTGTTACCGGCGGGGGCGACTGTCCCGGGCTGAATGCGGTGATCCGCGCCGTGGCCAAAGCGGCCGCCAAACGCGGTTGGGAAACGATCGGATTCCTCGGCGGTTACGAGGGAATCCTGGAACCGCAGAAGTACCTCGAACTCGACTATCAACAACTCGGTTCGCTGTTGACCCGGGGAGGGACGATCCTGGGCACGGCCAATCGCGGGCGGCTGAAGACCGTTCCGCCGACGGGCAGCTTCGTACGCACGGCACGGGCCCTGGGGATCAGCCTTGGCGACTAAGCCCCCCCACTGGTCGGTTGGAGAGGGACGC
>JBDKTH010000591.1:0-3314 GCA_039680305.1 Thermoguttaceae bacterium
CGAGCCGCTTGCGTCTTCGCGGTGTTCTTCCTCCCCCATTCATCATTCTGCATTTAGCCTTCATCATTTCCCCCGGGGTGTTCCATGGCCAAACGCTACTTGGTGACCGGTTGTGCGGGGTTCATCGCGTCGGCCGTCTGCCGGCGACTGCTCGATGAAGGGCATCGCGTGGTCGGGGTCGACAATTTGAACGATGCCTACGACACGCGATTGAAGGTGTGGCGCCTCGGGCAGCTCCAGCAGCATCCCCGCTTTTCGTTCCAGCAACTGGATATCAGCGATCTGGCCGTCGTCGAAGCACGCTTCACGGCGGATCAACGGGACGGGGACGACGTCGACGATCGCCCCTACTCGGCCGTGCTCAACCTGGCGGCCCGTGCAGGGGTGCGAGCGTCGGTCGAGAACCCCTGGGTTTACCTCAAGACGAATGGCGAGGGGACGCTGAATCTGCTGGACCTGTGTCGGCGGTTCGGGGTGAAGAAGTTCGTACTGGCCTCGACCTCGAGCCTGTACGGAGCCGTGAACCCCGTGCCCTTTGACGAAGACGCCGACACCAATTGTCCCCTGTCGCCCTATGCCGCCTCGAAAAAGGCGGCCGAGGCGATTTGCTACACGTATCATCATCTGCATGGCCTGGATGTGACCGTGTGCCGCTACTTCACCGTCTATGGCCCGGCAGGCCGGCCCGACATGAGCGTGTTTCGCTTTGTCCGGCAAATCGCCGAAGGGGAGCCGATCGTGGTCTTCGGCGATGGGCGGCAGCAACGCGACTTCACCTACGTGGACGACATCGCCCGGGGCACCGTGGCTGGCCTTCGTCCCCTGGGGTACGAAGTGATCAACCTGGGCGGCGATCGGCCGGTACGCCTGTCGGCCGTGATCGACGAGATCGGCCAGTTGACCGGCCAGAAGCCCCAGCTCGAACATCGCCCGGCGCATCCGGCCGATGTCCTGGCCACGTGGGCCGACATCAGCAAGGCCCGGCGTCTGTTGGACTGGTCCCCCGAAGTCCGCCTCGAAGAAGGCCTTCGCCGCTCCGTGGCCTGGTACCGTGAGAATCGCGAGCTGGCCCTCTCGCTCGACCTGGGATGAAGAAGAATGCAGAAGGATGAATGCAGAATGCAGAATGATGAGCATGGATAGGCTCATCCCATCCACTACCCATCCTTCTGCATTCTGCATTTATCCTTCTGCATTTATTTCCGCGATACCAAGACGCGGTCGATGCGGGGGCCGTCCATGTCGACGACTTCCAGATGGAGCCCTTGCCAGTCGGTACGATCGCCGACGCGCGGGATCCGGTCCAACTGCGTGATCACCAGGCCGGCAATCGTGGTGAAGTCGTGGTGCGTCGCGGCGCGGAGATGAGCGAGCCCGAGATGCTCCAGCAGGTCGTCGAAGTTGACGTCGCCGTCGATCAGCCAGCTGGCGTCGTCGCGTTTGACGATCCGTTGCTCCTGGTCTTGGCGGTACTCGTCATGGATCTCGCCGACGAGTTCCTCCAGGACATCTTCCATCGTCACCAACCCCTCGGTGCCGCCGAATTCGTCGAGCACGATCGCCATCTGCGTTCGCTTTTCCCGGAACGCTTCCAGGAGCTTGGCGATCTTGAGGGTTTCGGGGACCAACAGGGCGGGCCGGATCAGCTTGCGCAGCTCGATCGGCCAGCCCATGTGCTGCTGACGCAGGAGATCCTTGGTGTAGACAAAGCCGATGATGTGGTCCAGATCGCCCTCGTGGATCGGCAGCCGAGAAAAGCCGGCCATGGCGACGGCCCCGATCACCTCGTCGGCAGGCGTGTCCACGTCGAGCGCATCGATGTCGATCCGCGGGTGCATGATCTCGCGTACGGCCCGGTCGCCCAGGCGGAGCGCTTTGCTGGCCATCTGCTGCTCGGCCGGCTCCAGGACTCCTTCGAGGGTGCCAGCACGGATCAGGTGCTCGATATCCTCCAAGGAAACGGTCGGCTCGGTGGTTTTCCGTTGGCCGAGCAGATATAGCAGGGTCTCGGTGATCACTCCCATCAACCAGACGGCCGGTCGGCCCGCCAAGGCCAGCCAATGCATGGGGCGGGCCACGAATCGCGCCAAGCGTTCCGCATTGGCCAGGGCCAACCGCTTGGGGACCAACTCGCCCAGCACCAGGGAGAAGAACGTAATCCCCAGCACCACGGCCCCCAACGCGATCGCCTGCGGATGCCGGGCCACAAAATCGACCGGCGCGGCCACCAGGTGGCTGGCGAGATAGTCGACCAGCTTGTCGCCGCTGAAGACCGCAGCTAGCGTAGCCACCAGCGTAATCCCCACCTGAACGGTCGGGAGAAAGCGATTAGGATTGCGGGCCAGCTCGAGGGCCGTTTGGGCCGCTTGATCCCCTGATTGGGCCAGCTGTTCGAGACGGCTCCGACGAGCGGTGATAATGGCGATCTCCGCGGCTGCAAAAAAACCGTTGGCCAGGATGAGGGCAAGGATGATCAGTAAGTCGACATAAAGTGGCATAGACGGCGGTTCCCCCAAGCTGCACGCTCAATCCGGTTTGCCAACCAGGATTGACTCCACTCTCTATGGTACCGGATTCAAGAGGCGTGCGTTAGAGGGCTGTTTCCGTGCCAATACACAAGCCTTGATGACATAAAGATTTATGGCCGCTTGCCGGCTTGGCCCCCGAGGGGCTGTCGCCATAACAAGCTTACCATGCAATGGCCCGTGATGTTGACTGATCGAGTGTCGAATTCTGGCAATTCGGGGGGCATCCGTCGTGGTCATCGCGATGGCTCACTACGGGTTTCGTTTCTCATCCCCGTCGGCTGGCTTCTCGCTTTTCTCTTTCACGGGGCCAAGGAGCTGGGCCAGCGATTCCTCCAATTGCGGCCCACGGACCTGGGTCGAGACGACCTTTCCATCCGGCCCGACAAGGATCATCGCCGGAATGGCGAACACGCCGTAGTGCGTGGCCAACGACTTGGTGCCCAAGTCCTCGTCGTAGAGGATTGTCCAAGGGAGCTTGCGCTCTTCGAGGAAGGATTTCAGCTGCTGGCGAGTGTTGTCGATGCTAACGCCAATGACCTCGAAGCCCCGGTCGTGATAGGCCTCGTAGTTCTTGACGATATTGGGGATCTCGGCCAGGCACGGGCCTCACCAGGACGCCCAGAAGTCGACCAGCACGACCTTGCCGCGATACTTGGCCCAGTCCAGCGTCTTGCCATCGAGCGATTGCCCCTCAACGTGCATCGGTTGGCCGACCAGGTTGAGACGCCGGGCAGCGCCGGCCATCATCGCGCCCATGCCGGCGATCTCCTTGCTCTCGCTGGCGCC
>JBDKTH010000691.1:0-2026 GCA_039680305.1 Thermoguttaceae bacterium
CGACACCGAGGAAGAAATCCGCTTCATTCAGGACAAATGCTCCTACCTGACCGTCAAAGTGATCCGAGCCGACCACTGGGCTCGCGGCGGCGCCGGGGCCGAGGCCCTCGCCCAGGCGGTGGTCGATGTGGTCGAAACCACCAAGACCGACTTCCAACTGCTATACCCTGACACGTGCACCCTCTGGCAAAAGGTGGGGATCATCTGCCGCGAGATCTACGGGGCGACCGACGTGCTGGCCGACAAAAAACTCCGCGACGAGTTCCAGACCCTCCAGGACAGCGGCTTTGGCGAGTTGCCGATCTGCATGGCCAAGACCCAGTACTCCTTCTCCACCGATCCCCTGCTCAAAGGCCGGCCCAAGAAGTTCGACGTCCCCTTGCGCGGCGTCAGAGTCTGTGCCGGGGCCGGCTTCGTAGTCGTTCTGACCGGCGACATCATGACCATGCCCGGGCTCCCCAAAGTCCCCGCCGCCGAGTCAATCGACATCAACGAGAAGGAGGAGATCGTCGGGCTGTTCTAATGCCGGGCCCGGCCAACCGCATCCCCGTTTAGCCCCAGCACTTGTGCCGGGCGCGGGGCACGCACGATACCAACGGAACGCCTGGCACAAGTGCCAGGGCCCAAACGGCCCCTTCTGCTGCTAGAGCCGACGCGTTAGAATGGGGCCAACCAGGAGGGAGAACCAATGCATCGACTGATCCAAGAACTCACCACTGCCGGCCCGGTGATTACTGACGGGGCCTGGGGAACGCAACTGCAACAGCGGGGCCTGGACGTCGGCGCCTGCCCCGACGCCTGGAACCTCGCGCACCCCGAGCGGGTCGAAGAGGTCGCCCGGGCGTATGTCGAGGCCGGTAGCCAGGTGATCCTGACCAACACCTTTGGGGCCAACCGCTTCATCCTCGCCAAGCACCATCTGGCCGAGAAGGTGGCCGAGATCAATCGGGCCGGGGTGGAAATCTCCCGCCGGGCGGCCCGGGGCCAGGCCCGCGTCTTCGCCTCGATCGGCCCCAGCGGCGTGATGCTCATGATGGGCGAAGTCCCGGCCGAGCAACTCCGCGAGGCATTCGCCGTCCAAGCCCAGGCGATGGCCGAGGCCGGCGCCGATGCGGTCGTCGTGGAAACCATGTCCGACGTGGCCGAAGCCCGCCTGGCCGTCGAAGCGGCTCACGAAACCGGCCTGCCGGTCGTCGCCTGCATGACCTTCGACTCCGGCAAGAACCGCGACCGCACGATGATGGGCGTCACCCCCGAGCAGGCCGCCGAAGAGCTCTCGGCCGCCGGCGCCGACGTGATCGGCTCGAACTGCGGCCAAGGGATCGAAGGCTTCCACGAGATCTGCCGCCGCCTGCATGCGGCCACGGATCGACCGATCTGGATCAAGGCCAACGCTGGACTGCCGGAAGTGGTCGACGGCCGCGTGACCTACGCCATGACCCCGCGCAAGTTCGCCCTGCACGTCCCCGCCCTGCTCGAGGCCGGCGCCAGCTTCGTCGGCGGCTGCTGCGGCACCTCGCCCGAGTTCATCCGCGCCGTGCGCGACCTACTCCAGTAAATCCGAGGAACCGCCCATGAACTCGCCGGGTGCCACTGGCATCTTGCCAGTGCTTCCCTTGCCTAGCAAGTTGGCCAATCGCCGGCCCCATGCGAAACCATCCACGGCGACGAGCTTGCAGCCGGTGCCTCCGGAAGCCGAAAGGAAGGCTTTTGATGACCAACTGTCCCGGAAAGGGCGACATGCAAGCCCAAGTCAAAAAAGGACACTGGCGGGACGCCAGTGGCACCCAGCCGGCCAGCAGAATCCTTCGAGCTAGAAGTCCGAGGAACCGCCCATGAACTCCCGTGAACGCGTCCTGCGAGCGATTAACCACCAGGAGCCCGACCGCGTGCCGATCGACGTGGGCGGCACGCGTCAGTCGGGCATCGCTGCTTCGACCTACCACCGGCTCAAGCAACGCCTGGGTCTCGCCACGCCCACACGGGTTTACGACGTCTACCAAGTGCTGGCCGAGATCGAGGAGCC
>JBDKTH010000467.1:0-2704 GCA_039680305.1 Thermoguttaceae bacterium
CGAGGCCCGCCACTCGACTGCCACGGATCTGGCGGGCCTCGCACGCTCGGCACCGCCCTACTTGATTACCGATCTTGTTTGTCAAACCTCATTAGCGTGCGTGAAACGCACCCGCTTCGAATGGGAGGGGGCGCGTCGTGGGCCAGAGGATGGTGCGTTTCACGCACCTACGGAAGTTGCTTGCTCTCCACCGTGAGCCTTGCCTCGGCCCAGTCGGCCAGGGTGTTTGCGGAATTGGAGCCAACGGGTGTTGCGAGGAGCTTAAGCTCCTTGGCGCCTTTGCAGGACACGGCCACCGGCTTGGGTTTCTGGCCAGCCTGGATCGGACCGCTCGAAAAGGCTTTCTTGCCGTCGACGAAGACTTCAAAGATCACGCCGGCCGTGTTCGGCTTGGTTGCCGCATCGTCGATCCCGACGACCGCTTCGAAGGCCGCGTAGTTGCCGTCCAGGTCGTAGACGACTTCGGCCGGGGCCTTCATGCCCAGGCCTTTTCGGTAACGCGTGCGGTTGAGCGTGATCCAGTCGTTCAGAAGAGTTGCATCGCGGGCGACGTTCACCCCTTGGCCCTGAATCTGTTCCCGCAGGAGGCCTTTCTTGCCGGCCTGGCTGACAGCCGCCCAGGCGAGGTCGCTCAGGTAGACTCGGCCGTCTCGGGCTTCGCCCCAGTTGGTCTGGTCGAACGGCTGGCCGACATGCGCGGCGCGGCAGACGAGCGTGCTCACGCTGCGAGGAGGAAGCGTGATGGAGGACAGGCGGTCGCCGCGCGCGGCGATCTCGCGCTGCTGGTACTTGATCTCTTCGGTCGAGGTGTACAGATCGGCTTGCGGGGCCAACTCGACGCCGGCCAGACGCAGGTCGGCGCGAACGTCGGTCGGGCGAGGATTGGTCAGGACCACGGTGAACCGCTGGTCCTTGCCAAAGGCGTTGGCCAGAATCCCGGCCTCCGAGGTGCACGCCAGACGCTGGGCGCCGCAGGGGATATGCTTCCAGAACATCCGGGCGATGTAGTAGGGCGGGCGTCGTTCGTAGTCGTGCAGAGAGCTCTTGACCAGCCCCCAGCAACTGATCAGGTTGCCGTCGCCGATCTGATCATAGGCCTTCCAGAACAGGAAGTTGTTCACCCCGCCGTTGAACTCCTGGTGGAGACAAACGGCCAGCCGGAAGGCCGACTCGTAGTTGGCGTAGGGGCCATGCCAGCGCGAGACCACGAAATTCCAGGGCCCCACGCCGCAGGGTGCGCCGTATTCGAGCATCCAGAGTTCTTTGGGCCGGCCGGTTTTGTTGAGCGGGTCGATCACCTCGCGCCACAAGCGTTTCAGGTTGGGCTCGATCATCGCGCAGCCCGAGGCGTAGTCTTCCACGCAGATCACGTCGCAGACGTCGCCGGCGATGTTCATGTTGGGCGCGAAGTATCGCGGGCCGGTGGCATAGCGATCGGGCATCGTGTCGGGGGTCATTCCCTGGCCGCCCGTGGCGATCCGGTAGGGCCCGACGATGGGAATCTCGATGCCGTGCTTCTTGGCCAGTCGGGCCGTCTTCGCACAGATCTCGGCCACCACCTCAGGTGCGTATGGCGGCTCCCAGATCGGAACGAAATGGGTCGGTCGAACCCCGGCTTCCCGGACGAGCGTGAGAATCGCCACGGCCGATTCGGCCACCTCATCGCTATTGGGAATCGGCTTGCCCGCAGGCTGCTTGATCCATTGCCAAGGGGCAAAGCCCTGGAAACGCAGCCCCACCGCAAAGCCTTTCGACTCCAGGTAACGCAGATAGGCGACCAGCGTCTGGGCCCGCTTGTCGGCTTGGAAGTTCTTGCGCACCGCGTCCCAGTTGAGGTGCTGCGGGTCGGCGTCGTCGTTTTCCGGTTCGACGCTTTGCGGGAATACGGCGAAGTCCAACTGCGAGATGCCGACTTCCTTCATCTCCGCCAGCAAGGGGCCGTACTGGGCCTCGCGCTCCGCCGAATCGGGGACCATCGTGTTCGGCACGTCGGCGTAGCAGCCGAACCCGCGAATGCGTTGGAGGCGTTTTTCCGGCTGCACAACGATCTTGGCCGCCGCTCGGCCAGCATCCAGAGCCACGTCGAGCAGGGCCAACTTGTCGGCCGTGTTGCAGCGATAGACGCGCACTCGCAGCCCGGACGCCCCGCGCAGATCCACCGGTCCGCCGAACTCGTTGAGCAGGTAGCGGAAGGAGCCGTCCGCAGCCGTCTTGCCGGGCAAGCGCACGCTGCGATCCTTGTCGCCCGAGAATTCGATGTCCAAGAACCACGGCGCACGAGCGCCCTCGACCCGGCCGGTGAGATAGGGCGTGGCCTGAAGCTCGGCAGCGGAGTACTCCTTTTCCACCAACAGCAAGGAACTCAGCGGCGATCTTTGGGGCGGCGTGGGCGTCTCAGGCAACGAAGGCAACGCGGTGGCCCAGAGACAGACTTCATCGATCGCCCCGCAGAAGCCTTGGCCCGGTTCGCCGTCCAGCTCTTGTCCCTGGCCCACTTCCACTGGCGCGTCGTTCGTAAGCATCTGATCTCCGTGCCACGCGGGCGTCTTGACGTCGCCGCCCTCGTAGACGCCCAGGCGTCCCTCGGTGACGCACTGACCGTTGACCAAGAGGCGAACCGTGCCGCGGTGGTAGGTCGCGGCGACGTGGGACCACTTGCCCACGGCCACCGGCGTCTTGGTGGAAAGCTGATACCATTCGTCGG
>JBDKTH010000793.1:0-5636 GCA_039680305.1 Thermoguttaceae bacterium
GCCAAGGCAGCGTTGGTCAGGATCGGCACGGCAAACGTCTTGTCCTTGCCATAGCGACGACGCAGGCCCGCGATGCCTCCCTGGGCTTGGAGGTAGTGCTCCGCCCGGGCGAGAATCGCCGCGTGACGCTCGGCTGCGCCGGCCAGATGAAACGCCGCCTGGGCGAGCATCGTCGTGGCGATGTTCGAATGACTTTTGTCCGTATCTCCCCAGCCGCCATCGCTATTCTGCGACCGCGCCAAGTACTGCAGGCCTTGATCGACCAGCGGTGTAAGCCTCGTTTTGGCCGCCGTGTCTGGCGTTTGCCTTCGAACGATGGCCAAGGCACTGACCGCCGTGGCCGTCGACAGTGCCGAACTGGACAGTTCCCCGACCCAATGCCCAGCCGCCACCCGCTCGTCCAGCAGATCCTGGCGAGCCTTGTGGTAGGCTTGGCGGAGACGATCGGGGGAAAGCATGGGATCGATGATTTGGGATTTGGGATTTGGGATTTGGGATTTGGGATTGGCAGGGGGCTGGGGGAGAGGTTCTTTTAATGTAGGTGGCGGCGAGAGGGCTGTCGAGTTGGATTACGGCGAGGTTCTTCTCCCCTGTGATGGGTGGTGAGGGCGTGCACGCGGCGTACGATGGCGACGCTCTGGCTGCTATAATCGACTTTCGAGCCGCCAATGAAATCCCCAATCCCCAATCCCAAATCCCAAATCATCAATCCCGAATCCCATGCTTTTCCAACTTGCGTATCGCTTTGCCACCGAAGTCTCGCCGCGACTAGCGGCGAAGGCCGGCTACTTGTGGGCGTATAAGGGGATGCGGGCCCTGACGGCTTATAGGCGTCGGGTGCGACGGGGTGAACTGTTTCCTCCGTTTCTGTTCCTGGCACTGACCAGTGCGTGTAACCTCCGTTGCCACGGTTGCTGGATCGAGAGCAAGAAGAGCCGGGAACTATCGCTCGACGACATCGAAAGCGTGATCGCCGCCGGCAAGCGGCAGAAGAGCTTTTTCTACACCTTGTTGGGCGGGGAACCGTTTCTCTATGCCGGGCTGTGGGAGATTATCGAGCGGCACCCGGAATGCTATTTCCAGATCATCACCAATGGGATGTTCTTGGACGACGAGACCGCACGGCGGGTCCGCCAGGCCGGAAACGTCACGCCGCTGGTAAGCATCGACGGGCTCCGGGCCGACAACGACGACCGACGCGGCGAAGGGGTGTTTGATGCGGCCATGGCGGGCCTCGGGCACTTGAAGCGGCATAAGATTCTCTATGGCGTGGCCACCACGGTGACCGGCCGGAATTTCAGCGAGGTGCTCAGCGACGCCTATGTCGAGCACTTCATCCAAGCCGGGGCGATGTATCTGTGGTACTACGTCTTCCGGCCCGTGGGAGCCGATCCCTCGCCTGAGTTCTGTGTCAGCCGTGAGCAGATGATTGAACTGCGCAAGCGGTTGCTGGGGCTTCGCCGCAAACACCCGATCCTCTTGATCGATACCTATTGGAATGCGGCGGGCGAAGCGGTCTGTCCGGCGGCCAAGGGACTTGGATTCCACATCGGCCCGGGCGGCCATGTCGAACCGTGCCCTCCGCTGTCGTTTGCCTGCGAAACGATCCGCGATCACGGCGGCGACCTGTTCAAGACGATCAACGAGAGCCAGATGCTGCGAGGCTTCCAGCAGTTCGTCTCGGAGCGCACCAAGGGCTGCGTGATCTTGGAACGTCCCCAGGAACTGGCCGCCTACTTCGAGAGCATGTCGGCCATCGACTCTAGCGGGCGCAACGCCTACGAAGAACTGGCCGCGTCGAAGCCCCGCACGAGTCACGATCTGCCCGGCGAGGAGATTCCCGAAGACTACTGGTTCTATCGTCTGTTGAAGAAGCAGCTATTCTTCGGCATGGGGGCGTACGGGTAGTGAGCCGCTTGCGGCTTAACCTTGCGCAGAACCGATGCGTGTCCGTAAACGCCGTCCCCAACGTTTCACCAGACTCCGAGGTGGCGCGGGAGCTTCGCCGACACGCTCGAGCGACGCCAGATGGGCAGCCAGCAGGTCAACATTACGGAGGTTCGAGCGCCAGGCGGCGTCGGCCAAATCGCCGAGCACGGGAACGGTGCCCGCCAGGAGGTCGATCCCCAGGTTTCCCGCCATGCGAAGGATCGTCGCCTTGGGGGCGCCCAGTTGGATCGCTTCGCAAATCAGGTAGCCCCCAAACGCCGCCGCGACCGCATCGCCGAGGCCCGGAACCAGACCGAGCAAGGCGTCGAGCCCCACGCGGAAATTGGTTCCCGGCACCGCCACGGCCGCATCCAGCAGCCGGGCAAAGCCGCGGAGCCGATCAAGTCGCGCGAGATGGGAAGGATTAAACTCTTGATTCACCCTATTCGTTCCTCATTTTCAGCGTAAGTATGTGTATTCTATACGCGGGCGATTCTGGGATGTTCAGGGAGAGGCGGAACCAGATTCGATTTCGGATTTCCTACCTCCACACGGTTCCGACTTCTTCACAGCCGGACACATCGCCGAGTTACAGATAGGCCCAGGCTTGCCAGCGACAGAGTTCGTTGAACACGGGGATCAACTCGCGCTGATACAGACGGCCGTTGACCTCCAGGCGGTCGAGGTCGATCAGCCCACGTTCGTCAACCTGCCAGAGTTCACCGTGGACCTCGTGCGGCTGGTGGTTGGCGCGGATCATGCCGGGATAACGGCCAAGGCCGTAGAGAGCGAAACAAGGTTCGGTGACCACGTTGGCGAGGTAGGTGTGGCGTCGCAGGCGGCGATGATTGTAAAAGCCTCGCTTCAACGAGCCGTAGACGAATACCAGGTGCCCGTCAAGCTCGTTGGCCTCGCTCATCCGCCGACCACCTGCAAGACGAGTTTGCCGCGGACGTGCCCCGATTCACTCGCGCGATGGGCTTCGGCGGCGTTTTCCAGGGGGAAGACCCTGTCGACCACCGATCGCAGCTTGCCTTCTTCGCTCAGTCGCTTGAGGACTCGCAGGTCGTCGCCCCGCGGGCGGGCCAACATCGCCCGGGCTTGCCGGCCGCGGAGCAGGGCGGTCAGGCCGTGGGCCAGGAAGTGAGGCGGGGTGGGCATGTCGGTAACGAAGCGGCCCTGCGGCTTGAGCACGTTTCGCACCGCCCAAAATGAGGTCTTGGCCACGGCGTCAAACACGACGTCGTACAGCCGACCCTGCCGGGTGAAATCCTCGCGGGTGTAGTCGATCACATGATCGGCACCCAGCGACTGCACCAGTTCGAGGTTCTTGGTGCTCGAGACGCCCGTCACCTCGGCCCCCATGGCCTTGGCGATTTGGACAGCATAGGTCCCCACGCCCCCCGAGGCCCCGTTAATCAGGACCGACTGCCCCGCTTCGAGCCGGCCCCAGTCGCGCAGGCTTTGCAACGCCGTGGTGGCGGCCAACGGCATTGCCGCCGCTTCCACATGGCTGATCCCTTGCGGCTTGGGCACGACCACGCCCTCGGAGGCGACTGCATACTCGGCATAGCCGCCGCCGGAGACGCGGTCGATATAGGTGAAGACCTCCTCGCCCACTCGCACGGAGCTGATCTCGCTTCCGACCGCCTCGACTACGCCCGACACATCGTAGCCGGGCACCATCGGCAATTTGAGCAGTAGCACAAACCGTAGCGAGCCGCTACGGATTCGCCAGTCGATCGGATTGACGCCCGCAGCGTGAACGCGGATCAAGACATCCCGTCGCCCAAGCTCCGGCTTGGGGTACTCGTCGGCGTGGAGGACGTCTGCTGATCCGTAACGATTGAAGAGAGCGGCACGCATAGGGAAATTCCAATGACCAAAAATGGACCCCAGGACCCGTCGCCATTCACCGTCCGACCGGCTCCCTCTTGGTTATTCGTCCTCGGTCACTGGATATTCGCTAAAAGGGAGCCAGGAACCTTGCGTTCACTTATGGAATCATATTCCCCTCTCCCCTCAAGTGGCCACCCTTCCGCCAGGTAGGAGGCCACTGTGGGCGACGCATGCAGGTGGAGTTGCTAGCTCCCAGGTGATCTTTTTCACGCGGATGGCGCTATTTCCGAGGTGGCACGCAGTGATCACGCGATGGGCGATGTCCGTGTGGTGCTGGCTCCAGTCGGCGACAATGCCGCCAGCTCGCCGCCTCACGTCTGCTCAACCGCTGGTTGGGTTCAAGCCAGCGCGGCGCATCTTTAAGCGGGCACGACTGAGGATGGGGCCGATGCTGTTTTCGGCGACGCCTACTGCGGCGCTGATCTCTTGGTAACTCTTGGATTCCAGGTGATACAGACGAACGATCTTCGCTTCGGCATCATCCAGGCCATCCAGCAGACGCTGGACCTCGTCCGAGTTGTTGATCCGTTCCTCCGGTTGAGGGCGGGAGTCGGGCAGGTCGGGGGGGACGGACTGGGGAACCGAGTTGCCCAAGGGGGCGGCCGGCTTGCGTTGGAGCATACCCCGGACGACGATACGCCGGGCAACGACCGTCAGATAGGTGGCCAAGCTGCTCTGACCGCGGAAGCGGCGCAAGATGCGGAAATCATCTTTGATGAGATTAAGGAAGACTTCCGCGCACAGGTCGTCGCGATCCTCGGGGGACAACCGCAGGCTACGGGCTTGGGCTGAGTGGTTGACGACGTGGATCACCAAGCCCATAAAGCGGTCAACAAAGTCTTCCCATGCCCGGGGTTTCCGTGTCAGACAGCGTTCGAGCAGGTTGCGATCAATTTCCGACAGTGCCACGGTGGAAGCCCTCGAGTTGTCCGAGTACCGGGGCGCCGCGTTGCCTCGAAGGAGTAGCCAACGACCCATCTGAGCAAGAGGAAGCGACAACCAACCGTCAATCGATTGTAAATTCACGAGGAAAACAAAGCAAGCTTGAAGTGCATTGCAGTCCCCGGTCGGGGGTTCTGAGGGTTGACACTCTCTAGACCGCCCCCTAGAATTCGTCGTAACCTGACCCGCGGAAGTGTGGCTGCAAGTCTTGAGATCGCAAGAGCTTGCGGTCTTGTAGTCGTTCGTCTCGCAACAAGGGTTCGGTACGCAGACAACGTTTTGATAGGGAGAACCGGAATGGCCCACGTCGTGTGCAAGCCGTGCTTTGAGTGCAAATACACCGACTGCGTGGTGGTTTGCCCGGTCGAGTGCTTCTATGAAGGGGAGAAGATGCTCTACATTGCCCCAGACGAGTGCATCGATTGTGAGGCATGTGTCCCCGAATGCCCGGTAGAAGCGATCTATTTGGACGAGAACGTCCCCGAGGAGTGGAAGGAATACATTGCCCTGAACGCCGAAATGGCTCCCAAGAGCCCGGTGATCACCGAGAAGAAGCAGCCGTTGTGTGAGCAGTAGGGGGCTGCGGTCAGTCTCTGATTCCTAGACTTGCTCCGACCTCCCAGGCTGTATCTTCTATCCAGCTTTTCCAGCTTTCGTATTTGGGATTGTGGAGTTTGAGGGTCAGCAGGGGGCTGCGTTTGGGGCGCACCGGTTTGCGATGCAACTTCATGTGCGCCTCCTGAGGTGTGTGTCCGCCTTTTTTGACATTGCACATAATACAGGCGCACACCACGTTTTCCCATGTGGTTTGGCCGCCGCGGCTGCGGGGGACGACATGATCGAGGCTCAGCTGATTGGTCGGTAGT
>JBDKTH010000738.1:0-1894 GCA_039680305.1 Thermoguttaceae bacterium
ATCTGCTTTCCTGCTCGGTGACTGCCCTAGCACCTTCCTGGGGGCGGCACGGGTTTGCTACCCGATCCACACCGTTTTGGTATTGACAAACTCGCGAATGCCGACTTCGGCCAGTTCCCGTCCATAGCCCGAATCCTTCACGCCACCGAAGGGAAGCCGGGGATCGGATTTCACGATCCCGTTGACAAAGACCATTCCCGCTTCCAACTCGCCGGCCAATTGCTCGGCCAATGCCGTGTCGCGAGTGTGGAGGCTGGCTCCCAGGCCGAATCGCGAACGATTGGCCAACTCCACGGCATGGCTTCGATCCCGGGCACGGACGACCGCGGCCACCGGACCGAAAACCTCTTCGTCGAAGGCCGGCATGCCGGGCTCCACCTGATCCAACACCGTGGGGGCGAAGAAGTAGCCTTGACGCTCGAGCCGGCGGCCCCCGGTGCGAAGCTTCGCTCCGGCTTGCACTGACCGTGCGACCTGATCTTCGAGCGTGCCGAGAAGGTCGTCGCGGGCCATGGGACCGATATCCGTCGAACGGTCCATGGGATCGCCGACCCGAAGACGGGCGACGGCTGCAGTGAACGCCTCGACGAATGGTTCGGCGATCGGCGCCTCGACGATGAACCGTTTCGCGGCGATGCAGCTTTGGCCGGAGTTGATCATGCGGGCTTCGACGGCCCTCGCGGCCACCTCCGCCACGTCGACGTCGGCCAGGACAATGAACGGATCGGAGCCGCCCAGTTCGAGTACGGTCTTCTTGAAGTAGCGGCCGGCCATGGCAGCCACCGCCATGCCGGCCCTATCGCTGCCGGTCAGCGTGACCGCGCGGATCGCCGGGTGGGCGATCAGTTCAGCCGTTCGGGAACTGGGCACCAATAGGCTTGTCATCACGCCCTGAGGAAAACCGGCCCGCAGGAATACTCGCTCGATCGCCAGGGCTGCCGCCGGTACGTTCGAGGCGTGCTTGAGCACGCCGACGTTGCCTGCCACGATCGCCGGCGCGGCAAAGCGGAAGACCTGCCAGAACGGGAAGTTCCAGGGCATCACCGCCAGGATCGGCCCGAGCGGATCGTGCCGCACATAGCTCTTCGAGGCGTCGGTTGCGACCTCGCAAGGAGCAAGCATTGCCGTGGCCTTGTCGCCGTAATAGTCGCAGGCGACCGCGCACTTCTCGATTTCGGCCTCGGCCGCCGCGATCGGTCGGCCCATTTCCTCCGTAATCAGTTGGGCCAGGGACGATGCCTCGTGACGCAGCACCTCGGCCAGGTGACAGAGCCGCGCGGAACGCTCGCCGATCGGGACCCGACGCCACACGGCAAACGCCTCTTCAGCGGCCTGCAATCGCTGGGCAACCTCGGCGTCGCTCGGTTCCGGATAGTCGCGGATCAATTGTCCAGTGGCGGGATTGATAGCTTTCATGGTATTCGTCCTTCGGCAAGATCTCTCGACCCCCAAGGAATTGTTGCCGCGTTTGGCAGGAGGTCCAGGCGGCTGGTAGACGGGCTGCCAATCTCTCGACGCCCGCTGGTTTCCCGGAAACCAATGAGGTTCATCCGGCGGAAGCATACCTGAGGACCGCGTCCCCCAACGTACCGCCAGGTACGCTCCCGCCGGATGAACCACCAGTGAGTTCCTGGCGGGTGTGCGCGCCGCCGTCCCGCAGGAGTGTGGAACCGACTTCGGACTGATGGCAAGGAATGCTGAATGGACGTGCGTGGCGCTGGGAAAGACGGAAAATGCGTTCATCCGGCAGGCCTCGCAAGCTAGGCTCCGCCCCACTCTCTCGCCAGCGGACACGATGTCGCAAGCCAAGATGATCATTGCCCCCCCGATGTGTCCGGCGATCGGCCGAGGGGCTCCTGGGTGTGGCACGTGACTTGCAAGATGAGTTGTTGCG
>JBDKTH010000908.1:0-6485 GCA_039680305.1 Thermoguttaceae bacterium
TGGAACAAGAGACGCAGCTGGCGGCGACGCGGGCCGACGTCGAGCGGCTCCAGCAGGAACTGGTCGACCAACAACGCAAAGCCGAGGAGCAGACCCGCGCCGACCGGCAGCGGCTTCTGGTCGAACAGCGGCGCATGGCGGCCGAATTGGAGGAGAAACGCTTGTCGTTGCAGCGGCGCAGCGAGCACATCGACCAATGCCGCGCCGGCCTGGAGCAGTTGCGGACCGAGCTGGGTGAGATGCACCGCGAGACGCTGGAGATTCGCGTGGCCACCGAGGAACTCTGGATCCAGATGTCGAGCACCACGCCGACTCCCGTGCTCACCCGCTCGCTCGCGCAGCTCCGGGCGAAGCTGGCCGAGCACTACCGGGCGGCCGGCGCCGAACTGGCCCGGCAACGCGACGAACTGATGACGATTCGCAACGGCCTGGCCCAACAGCACGAGCGTCTAATCCAGCAGAAACGCGATCTGGAGGCGTGGGCCGCCAAACGGCGGGAGGAGATCGAGCAGCACGCCTCACGTCTGGTGGTCCGGGAACAGGACCTCGACCGCCAGGAGGCTGAATTCCGGGAGCAGGCCCGCAAGTGGCAGGCCGAGCAGCTTGCCTATCGTGCGGAACTCCAACGCCTGCAGGGGCGCTATCCCGACACGGAGTCGTTGGCCACCGCCTGACGCCGGGAAGGCAATTTGCCGAGACTTGTTTGGCATGGGGAATGCCGCGGGTGTAGACTACCAGGGTGCGGGGCGGCCAAGGAACCCGTAGTACACCTCGACCCTCGGAGATCTCCCCATGAACCGTTGGACGTGGACGCGTGCGGTGTGTGTGCTGGGTGTGCTGATGGGAATCGGTCCGGCGATGGCCATGACGGCCGATGCCGACCCAGGCTGGAAGGCGGGCGTGGCTTCGGTCGTGATCACGCCGGAGCAGTCGATCTGGCTGGCCGGGTATGCGGCCCGCACCAAGCCCTCGGAAGGGAAGTTCCAGGATCTCTTTGCCAAAGCCCTCGCCGTGGAAGACGCCGGCGGCACGCGGCTGGTGATCGTCACGCTCGACTTGATCGGCATTTCCCGCGGGATGCGTGGCTTTCTGGCCAAGCAGGCGGAAGAGCGGTACCGGTTGCCGCCGCAGTCGCTTCTGGTCAACGCCTCGCACACTCATTCCGGGCCCGTAGTGCGCGAGGGGAAGTCGGCGACGTACTCGCTCAACTCCGAGCAGGATCGGCAGGTGGAGCAGTATGCCGTCGGGTTGAAGGAAAAGCTGGTCGTGCTCATTGGTGATGCGCTGAAAGATCTGGCGCGGGCGAAGCTGAGCTACTCGCACGCCCGGGCCGGGTTTGCGATGAACCGGCGTCTGCCCACGCCCAAGGGCTACCAGAACAGTCCCTATCCCGACGGCCCCGTGGACCACGACGTGCCGGTGCTGCGCGTGGATCGTCCCGACGGCAAGTTTCTCGCCGTGCTGTTTGGTTACGCCTGTCACAATACGACGCTCGGCGACTATCAATTCTCGGGCGACTATGCCGGCTATGCCCAGCAGTATCTGGAAGAGGCCCATCCGGGGATGAAAGCCCTGTTCATGATCGGCTGCGGGGGCGACCAGAACCCGTATCCGCGACGCACGGTGGCGCTGGCCGAGCAGCATGGCCGGGCGCTGGCCAATGCCGTGGAGACGGCGCTATTGCCCAAGCCGCGTCCCGTGGCGGGGCCTTTGCGCACGGCCTTGGCCGAGGTGCCCCTGGACTTCGTGGTTCCCAGCCGCGAGGAACTTCTCAAGCAGAAGGAGAGCAAGAACAAGTACGAGCAGCGTCACGCCACACTGCTTTTGGAAAAGCTGGACCAGCAGGGCAAGCTCCCCGCGAGCTATCCCTATCTGGTCCAGGTGGTCCAGCTCGGCAAGGACCTGACGCTCGTG
The DNA here is from genome assembly GCA_039680305.1 of Thermoguttaceae bacterium. Classification (GTDB taxonomy): domain Bacteria; phylum Planctomycetota; class Planctomycetia; order Pirellulales; family Thermoguttaceae; genus JBDKTH01. The sequence continues at coordinate 1,915 of JBDKTH010000908.1, forward strand.
GCCCTGGCCGGCGAGGTGGTGGTCGACTATTCGTTGCGGCTCAAACGCGAGTTGCCCGGGACGCCGGTCTGGGTGGCCGGCTATTCGAACGACGTGTTTGGCTACGTTCCGTCCGAGCGGGTGCTGAGCGAAGGCGGCTATGAGGGGCGTGAAGCAATGATCTACACCTCCAATCCCGGCCCATTCGCTGCAACGGTTGAAGAACGGATCGTGGGCAAGGTGCACGAATTGGTGAAGTCCCCGGCCAAGTGACCGGCGCGAGGGAGTCTGGCTATGGAAGAGCAGCTCAACCATCTGACGAACCTTGTCTCCAAGGACCTGCTTGCATGGGGCGGGCTGGCGATCCTTGTGGTGCTGTTAGTCTACGTGGTCAAGAAGGTGCTCGCGCTCCGAGCGCGCAAGCCGGAGCCGCCGCCTCCGTTGCCGTCGATCGACGTACTAAACCTCAGCGAAGCTGGGCCGCCCTCGGGGCCGCCTGTGCTGGAACTCTATCACCTGCCGGTGCGTCTGGCAGCCGTGTTGTTGGCGCCGGTCGGCCGGGCTCGCGAGTTGCCGCCGCCCCAGCAGATTCCAGAAGTGCTCGATGCGGTGATTCCCGGCCTGGGCAAGGTGTTCATCAAGCATCGGCCGATCGTCCGGATCTGGCCGGCGCAGCTCAGTCCGCGCGGGTTCAGCCACGCCTTTTTCGCCCACGCCCTGCTCCCCGGCGATGCCGGCAAAGGCACGCCCTGGTGCTCGGTGGCGGGCGTGTTCAAGTACGAGGGCCAGGCCGTGGTGGTCGGCATGGTGATGCGTACCGACGCGCCGACGAGCCTTGGCCAGACGATCGTCGAGAACGAGACCAAGTGGCTTGACGCGTTACGGATTCGTCACAAGGAGTAGTCAGTCGGCCAGGACGCAACGGCCGTGGGCCCAATTGCGGAGTTGCTCGACGTGCTCGCGCATCAGCACGGACAACGGGTGCGTGGTCTGGATCGCGGTGAGGATGTGCTCGGTGGTGCACTCCGCGTTCTGAGCGAAGGCGGCAAAGAGGCCGGAGATGACGGCCTGCTCGATCTCCGCCCCGCTGAAGCCCTCGGTGGCCGCTACCAGCCGGTCGAGGTCAAAGCTGGTCTTGTCCCGCTGGCGTTTGCGCAGATGGATGGCGAAGATCATGGCCCGATCGTCCGGCCCGGGCAGATCGACGAAAAAGATCTCGTCGAAGCGGCCTTTGCGCATCAGTTCCGGGGGGAGCTCGGTGATGTTATTGGCCGTGGCGATCAGGAAGATTGGGTGACGGTGGTCCTGCATCCAGGCCAAGAGGGTGCCGAACATGCGTTGCGACAGGCCGCCGTCGGACGAGACGCTGCTGGCCGAGGCAAATGCCTTTTCGATCTCGTCGATCCACAAGACGACGGGGGCCATCGACTCGGCCTGGGTGAGGGCCTCTCGCAGCCGGGCCTCGCTCTCGCCGATGAACTTCTGGTACAGCACGCCCGGATCCATGCGCAACAGTGGCATGCGCCATGCCGAGGCGACCACCTTGGCACAGAGGCTTTTGCCGCAGCCCTGGACGCCCAGCAGGAGGATCCCCCGCGGCGGATCGAGGCCAAAGTCGCGAGCCCGGGCGGTAAACCCGCCGCGGCGCTGGTTGAGCCACCGCTTGAGGTTTTTCAGGCCGCCGATCTCGTCCGGGGTGACGTCGGCAACGATCGCCTCCAGGCAGCCGAGCGTTCCCAACCGCTGACGCTTGGCATCCATGATCCGCGGCAGGTCGGACCGATCGAGCACGTTGTCCTTGTAGATCGCCGCGGTAAGGATCCGGACGACCTCCTCGGTGGTCAGCCCGCGGAGCATCTGCGTGAGCTGCTCCAATTCGCGGTTGGTCAGCTTGGCTTCGATCTCCACCAAACTGCGCCGCTTGATCTCGCGGAACGTCTGGCACACCAGGTCGCGGAGTTCCTCTTCGTCGGGCCAGCCGACTTCAAACGGCACGGTCAGGCGACGGACGTCCGACGGCAGGCCGGCGGCGTCGATCAGAAGCAGCGTCCACCGGCGGTCGTCCGGCGAGTAATAGAGGTCGCGCAGGTAGCGGACGACCTGGGGATCTTTGCAGTGCGTGCCGAGGTCCTTGAAGACATAGATTCCCCCGTCGGCCGACTCCTTCAAGTAGCGCAGGGCGGGCAGGGGTTTTCCCGGCTCGGCTAGCTTCCGGCCGTCCTCCGGCGGCGTCTTGGCCAACCCTTCGGTGATCGACCATTCGGCCAGCGGCAGGTGCATCTCGGCCGCCACGGCGCGGACCATGCGCACCGCACGGGGCTCGTCGGGCGTTTCGAGAGAGATGATCGGATTGCGGGCTTGGATGAGGAGCCGAAGATCATCGGAACGCATCCAACCGTCCTGCCCTTCAGGGATGTGCGTCATGATCGCGTGCGACTGCCGGATTCTCAAGCCTGGTTTCCAACGTTGGCGTCACGCCGTCGCCTTTTCGGTCAGCTCCATCGTCTCGTCGATCTGCGCGGGGCTCGAAAAGCCGATCGTGAACGCGTGGACGGCGCCGAGACCGAGGACGAACTTGAGCGACTGGAGCCGCTTCTCGAGCGTGTCGCACTTCCCTTCGCCGTAGATCTTCATGCCGAGAATGCCGCGGCCGGTCTGGTGCATCTTCTGGATCTGGGCGGCGACGTCCTCCGCCTTGCCATCCATCGCGTAGCCGAAGGGATTGATCCGCACAAGCTGCACGTCGACCCAGTCGCAATCGACCGAGGCGACCAGCGGGTCCCAGCCGTGGCAGGAGATGCCCACCGCGCGGACGCGTCCCTTGCGTTTGGCCTCCTGGAGGACGTCCATCACGGGGCGCATGTCGGTCGGCCAGCTTCCCTTGGTCATGCAGTGCATCAGGAGCGTGTCGAGGGTGTCGATTCTCAGCTCGCGGCGGAATCGCTCGATGTCGGCCTTGGCCACCTCGGGATGCTTGGCCGTGGTCTTGGTCTGGAGGAAGTAGCGGTCGCGGGGCACGCCTTGGAGGGCCAGACGCACGAAGGTGTGCATCTGGTAGGAGTCGGCCGTGTCGATATAGCGCAGGCCGCGATCCAGGGCGTAGCGCACCAGCCTGGTGAACGGCTCCTGGCCCATCTGCAACTGCTCGCTGCCGCCGCGGGTGCCGGTGCCGATGCCCAGCACCGAGGTCTGGATGCCGGTCTTACCCAAGGTGACTAGATCGGTGGCCCGGATCTTCGACCGAGCCGGCGCGGCGACGGCCCGGCGTCCGACCCAACTGACCGCTCCGGCCGCGGCCAGGCCGGCGAGAAAATCGCGTCGTGAGAACTTCGACATGGCGGTATCTCTCCGATAAGGCTCGTGGTTGGCATCCGCTTGCTTCTTGGAAGTATAGCAGAACTCTCGAGGAAATGCACGACATCGGCGGCGGACCAATGCCTGATTCCAACCGCCAAAACCGGCAACCGTTTCTGGCGGAACAGGATCGGAAGGTAGGGCGGCGCCGAGCTTGCGAGGCCCGTCAGATCCGTGGCAGTCGAGTGGCGGGCCTCGTAAGCTCGGCGCCGCCCTACTTGACTGTCGATCTGGGGCGACAAAATCCATCAGCACTGCCGGCCGTGCTACTGAGGGGCGATCTCGTACCAAAGGGTCTTGTGACGCGGGCCGAACGTGAAACGCACGCCCGCGGCAGTCGCTTCGCCCGAAATGGGAGCAAGACGCCGGCCGTGGCTGTCCAGCGGCCAAGCCGTGGCACGTGGGGCTCTTAGGATCAACTCGAAGGGGACGCCTTCGCACATCACGGGGCCATCGCCCCACTGCTTGCCGACGGAGGTTTTTTCGGCGTTCCACCCCATGCCTCGGTTCTCGACGTAGCCGGTCGCCGTGACGAGGACCGCCGCGCCGGGGGTGTGGAAATCCGGGCCGCGCACGGCCGAGAGGGTGATGACGGAGAAACCCTGTTGCCTGGTCGGCCCCGGCTTCACGGTCACGTCGCCCAACGCGAACGTCTTTCCCGACCCAAACCCAATCACCGCTTTGGCCCGCGGTGCGTTGACCGTGAGCACGCCGCGGGCCGGATCGGTCAAGTCGTAGGCCAGCTGGCCGGTGTCCGACGCCGCTTGGGTGCGGTCGGCCGGCAAGAGCGACGGAACCTGGCCGGAGCCCAGGGCCAGGCTGAGGCGATGCGTGAAGGCGTCACGCCAAGTGGCTCCTTTGCCCTCAGCGGCCGGAAACGACCGCCAGCTCTGATGCGTCAACTCGCGTAGCCATCGTTTCTCCTCGTCGAGCGTGACGCCAATGGCCGTCTCCTCGCGTGCCGCGGCCACGTCGCCCCGACGGAAGGCCAGCGTGCCGAAGGGCATGGTCACCAGCTTGACCGGATGACGCGACATGTTGAACCAACTGTCGATCCGGTCCGGTGCAAAGCGTTTGACTTCGCGAGTCTTCCAGTCGTAGAACAGTTCCTGCCAACAATGGAAAACCACGCCGTCCCAATCCTGCATTGCGCCGAACGACGCAATAGTGGGAACCTGCTCGGCGCAGTAGGTGCTCGGCGCCGGGTGGCAATACTCGCTGATGTTGTGCGGCATGCC
>JBDKTH010001210.1:0-15626 GCA_039680305.1 Thermoguttaceae bacterium
AAGGCAGGCTTCCCAAACGTTTGGGAAGCGCGGCGGCGATCGGCGGAACGTGGACCTCGCCGACGGAATCCGCCGGAGAATCGCCGGTTCCCCAGAAGACCTCGGGGATCGCGGGAAGCGGTTCGGCGGACGGCGGTCGATCTTCTTCCGTGGCGGCCAGCGGCGGCTCCGGCTCGGACCGACGCTTGGACCGTTTCTTCGGCGCGGCCTTCTCCGTGGGGCCGCCCAGGAGGTCGACGAGTTCCTCCCGTTCGATACCCCGCAAACGGAAAATCAAGAACGGGTCGCGATCGAACTCTTCGCCCAGCAGATAGTAGACGGCAGCAATGTGCTTACAGGGGTTGGACCAGTCGGGACAGGAACAGTCGGTCGACAGATCGCCGAGTTTCTTGGGGAACAGCGACAGTTTTGTCTGTTGGAAGACTTGCTCGATGTCCTGGGGCATCTCGCCGGCCAGCAATTTGGCGGCGAAAAGGGCTTGGCGCGAAAGCTCCTTGGCTAGCTTCTGCCAGTCGGCTTTGGCGAGAGGCTTGACCTGGATCGTCACCTTGTAGGGCTTGGGACGGGAGCCCTGGACCTCGGCCGTGACCCGCCCCTTGGTAATCTCGATCCCCAGCACCTGACCGCGGCGAGCATACGACCGGCCTCGCTGGAGCCGGGCGCCGATCTGAAAGCTCTCCAGCACGGCGATCCACCGCTTGGCCCACCAGCTTTCGCCGAATCCACCCCGCTTCGATTGGGCCTTGATCCCGCCTTTGGCCTCGAGCGGCGTGGACTTGGGAAAGTATCCTCGCCAATCGTCGTAATCGTCGTTGTAGCCGTAATAGCGTCGCCTGGCCATCGTGCCCTCCTTCAGAAAGGGATCTCGTAATCGTCGTCTGACGCCATCGCGTCGTCCTGGCGATTGAACAGGACAACACTCCTCTCGGGCGCAAGAGCATCGGACCGAAACACGAACTCGAGGTGCTGCCGGAGAAACGAACTCTGCCCGCAGCCCGGGACCAGGCATTTTGCTCGGTTCCCGGGACATTCTCTGAAAGTGCACAGACGGCCGAGATACCGGTTGCTGCCCGGCTCGATCAGAAAAACGTCGACCTGATGGTGGGCAACGCCGATGTCAGCCTCCTTCAGCAGTCTGGCCAGCCCGAGCGTACGGGCACGCTGCAACGACTTCAGATCGTTGACATCGCTTACCCAAACTGCCAGATCCACATCCTTGCATTCGTGCCAGATTTCGATGCCATCCTGGCGAAACTCCCAGAAACGCGGGACTTCTTTCCAGAGCGGCGCGGCGACGGAGCCAAACAGCACTACCCGCTCGACCTGGGGCAGTTCGGCCAGGCTTTCGGCGACCGCCTCGGCCGCGAGGCGAAATTGCGATTGCTGGCGCAACATGTCCTGGTCGGCCCGTTCCACCGCCGTGAGCCGCTTTTCGCCTGCCCAGTCCACATCGCGTTTCTTCGGTGTCTGTTTTTTCTTGGCCATCCTAGATTCCCACGGCCTCCTGACGGAGGGCAAACAGATCGCGAAGCTGACGGTTGGACAACTCCGTCAGCCAGCCTTCGCCGGCCCCAACCACCTGTTCGGCGATCTCCTTCTTGCTTTCGATCATCTCGTCGATTCGCTCCTCGAACGTGCCCACGCAGAGGAATTTGTGGACCTGGACATTGCGGGTCTGGCCGATCCGGAAGGCCCGGTCCGTGGCCTGATTCTCGACTGCCGGGTTCCACCAGCGGTCGAAGTGGAACACATGGTTCGCCCGGGTGAGGTTCAACCCCGTCCCGCCGGCCTTCAGCGATAGGACGAATAGCGGCGGGCCGTCGGCGGCTTGAAACCGTTCGACCATCGCGTCGCGCCGCCGCTTGGGCACGCCGCCGTGCAGGAAAAGGACCTCGCGGCCAAACGTCTCTTCCAGGTACCGTACGAGGATCTGCCCCATCTCCGTGAACTGGCTGAACAACAGCGCCCGGTCGCCGACCTCCAACGACTCTTCAAGCATCTCGGTCAGCCGGGCCAGTTTGCCTGAGCGGCCGGGAACCGATGAGTTGTCGCCCAAGAACTGGGCCGGGTGATTGCAGACCTGCTTGAGCTTCGAGAGCATGCCGAGGATCATGCCCTTGCGCTGGATCCCTTCCGAGTCGGCCAACGCTTCCTCGGCTTCCTTGAGCACGGCCGTGTAGAGCGACGCCTGTTCCTTGGTCAGCGTGCAGAAGACCTTCATTTCCAGTTTGTCGGGCAGGTCGGCGATGACCTGCTTGTCGGTCTTCAGTCGCCGCAAGAGGAAGGGGCTGGTGAGCCGTTTGAGCCGTTCCGTCGCCTCCACGTCCCGCATGGCCTGGATCGGCACGAAGAATCGCCGTTTGAACTCCGCCTGCGTGCCCAGGAACCCCGGGTTGAGGAACTCCATGATCGACCACAGATCGCCGACATGGTTCTCCACGGGGGTGCCGGTCAGGGCGATATGGCAGTCGGCCTTGAGCGTTCGCGCCGCCTTGGCCTGCTTGGTTTCCGGGTTCTTGATGTTCTGGGCCTCGTCCAGGACCACGCCGGCCCAGTCGACGTCCTGGAGGTACGCCAGGTCGCGGTGCAAGAGCGCGTAGCTGGAGATGACCAGGGCCTGGCCAGCCGCGGCTTTCTTGAAGGCCGCCTGTTTGGCGCGGGTCGTGCCGTGGTGGATCATTACCGGCAGATCGGGGGTAAACCGGGCCGCCTCCTTCTGCCAGTTGCCGACCACCGAGGTCGGGCAGATCAGCAGTATTGGACGGCGGTTGCCCGCCGTCCAATGGTCTTGGATCAAGGCCAGCGTTTGCACGGTCTTGCCCAGGCCCATGTCGTCGGCCAGGCACGCACCGAGCCCCCAACGCTGGAGAAACGCCAGCCACGAATAGCCGCGGACCTGGTAGGGCCGCAGATCGCCCTGAAATTCCGATGGCGTGGCCAACTCCTCGAACGCCGTCGTGCCCTCCAGCTTCCCCAGCAGATCGGCCACCCAGCCTTCCGCTTGCACGCCCGCGAAGTCCACGTCGCGCGTCGCCCCGTCGGCGCCAAGGGCCATCTTCACCACGTCGCGCACCGTGGCGGTCTCCGGGGCCCTCTTCTTCCAGAACTCCAGCGCCGTCTGGATCTCTTCGGCGCTCATCTGGACCCACTGCCCGCGGACTTTGACCAGCGGTTGCTTGAGCTTGGCCAGGGCCTCCAACTCCTTGAGCGACAGCGACTCGTCGCCGAGGGCCACCTCCCAGCGGAAGTTCACCAGCGCGTCAAGCGAGATCCCCGTCGCCCCCTGCATCTTCGGGCTTTTGACGTTGGCCCGAACGCTCAGTCGCAGCTTGGTGCCCTTGCGAGTCCACCAGGCCGGCAGGAGCACGCCGAAGCCGGCCTGTTCCAGGGCTGCCGCCCGTTCGGTGAGGAACTCGTGGGCCCCGGTCGCATCAACCTCGTAGCCCCCAGGCTGAGCCGTCTTGAGACTGGCCTCGATTCGCGGGCAGATCCCCGCCGCCTGGCCCAAGGCCGAGAGGAGGTATTCCTGCGTCTGAAAACCCTTCCGCTTCAGGACCGCCGCCCTGCGCCCTCGCTGCCCCCAGGCGTCCTCTGCCGGCACAAGCAGGCTCGGGTCATCGGCCGCCTGGAGCAGATAGCGGACGTGCCACGGCGACGCCGACTGCGCCACGGCAAGCTGGGCCATCGTGGACTGATCGCCCTCCTCGGGGGTTTCCACCTCGGGCTCTTCCAGACGGAAACACAGTCGCACGGGCGCGGTGGCCGTCATCAGGATCGGTCGCCGCCAACGTTGGATCTGCTCGGCCAACTGGGCCAACTCGTCGGCGTCGCCCTCCATCCGTCCTTCTGGTGAGCGCAGGGCGTGGAGCCACTGGTCGTGGAGACTGTCGAACTGCGGGGATTTGCCCCGCGGGCGTCTGGCGGGTTCGACCATGCCTGGCAAGTTCTCGCCCGTGGAGCGAACCAGATAGTCGACCATCGCCGTGAGAAACGCCGTCAGGACCGATTCGGCCGGCAACTCAGGCGGGACCGTGGCGCCACTGGCCGAGATGGCCCGGGCGACTGGCGGCATCTGCTTGGCCGCATCCGCCACCCGCTTGACGTCGTCGCCGGTGATAACCGGCTCCCAGCACGCACGCCACTCACCATTCCGTTGGACCAGCCCTGGGAGAAACCGCTGACGAGCCACCAAGGCTCCAGCCAATCGGAGGGCGGTTGCCCAATAGGCCAGATCACGGCCGACGAGAATCCCCGGGGCAAGGGTCGGGCGAGTGCCGGCCGCACCGAGCAACGCGATCGCCTGATCCGCACCCAGTGGCACGGTAGTGATCCACCATGGCATCAAGCCGGGCTTGGCGTGGGGCTCAGCGACCTCGGCGATCAGCGGGCTGGACGGGACCGCGGTCGCGCCGAGGGTCGGTAGCCAGACCATGCGGGGCGCCCCAGCGGACGGCTTCACGAATAGGCCCGGCACGGAGGATTCCAGCGACTGGCGGAGTCGCTCTTCTCCCGCGTCATAGGGCCAGGGATTCGCGACGCTTGGCTGCTTTCCTGATCGGCGTCCCCGAGGGGAGGAGGGCTCTGGCTGTTCCTCCGGCGATGCCTCCGCCCAGAGGAGCAGTTCTTCATTCACCACTCCGGCATGCAGGATGAGCATCTGTCCTCTCCGTGTATCAGCGATTCATCAGGCCGTCTGGTAGTCTACAATCCACCCGTCACGAAAGGGAGAGGGGGCGGGTGATTGCGAAACAGGACTTCTGCTTCAATGGGGCCACGTTTAGCCCGGTCGCTTGCGACCGGAGGACATTCGCCGATCACGCCCCCCTCACTCAAGAAACAACGCAGCCCTCGGCCCGTGAACCGAGGGCTGCGTTGCTGACTGCTGATCGCTGACTGCGTACCTGACCTACCGCGGCCTTCGCCGCGACTAGTGGCCGCCGCAGCCCGGGCAACCGCCGCCCTGCGAATAGTTGGGATTGTCGATGGCGAAACCGTGTCCCATCGGGCCATCCTTGAAGTCGATCGTGGTGCCGTCCAGATGCAGGGCGAATTTCTTGGTGGTCACCAGCGGGACGCCATATTGTTCATACCGGGCGTCAGTCTTGGGATCGTACTCCGTGTCGAATCCCAGCGAGTACTGCAAACCGCTGCAGCCGCCTCCGGCGACGCCCATCCGCAGCACGGTGTTTGCTTCCAGCTTCTGTGAATCCATAATCCGCCGGATCTCGTTGGCGGCGGTCTCGGTTAGCGAGATTCCCATGAGTTAGTGCACTCCTGTCCTAAGAGTTTAAGGATTTCCGAGGCGTCTTTAATCTTACGCTTTGGGAGTGGACTAGCCAAGGTGGGTGGCATCTTACTCGATCTGTGGGGTGCCGCTCCGAGAACTCGTCACCGCGTCGAGACGCGGCTCACCTCAAGGCCACGCGTCGCCCAGCCCTGCCAGGCCGTCTGGAACTCGGCGACCGAGCGGAAGCCGTAGCATTCCTGAACGGCCCGCTCCCATCCCTGCTCGCGGCCGGCCGTGGCAAATTGCAGCAGCGTCGGCTTGTCGCCGCGGGAAAGGAGAAAGGCCACCACCGAAGAAGCCACGCTGTAGGCCGTCTCGTCATTGGCGCTGAGCTCCTTCGCCTCAAAGAGCGTGCGGAGCTGCGGCCAGGCCGCGGTCTGGGCCATCTGTTCGACGATCTGTCGACGCAGCAGGACACGTTGCGGATCGTCCTTGGTGCCGGCGATCCCTTCGTCGCTCCACGCCGGCAGCCGACCGGGAAAACGCGTGGCCAGCACGGCGTGAACCATTTCGTGATGCAGCGTGCTTCCCAGGGCCCGCTCGCGGCTCGTGATTAGCCAGATCCGGTGAAACTTCCGTTGCTCGCTGTCGATCGGCAACGTCAAGCCGGTATCTTCTCTTGTGGAGAGTTGCACGTGGATCGCCACAGGCCCTTCACCCGGCGGCAGTTCTTCGCCCAACCATTCGATCGCCACCTGGCGGCGATACGCCTCTGCCTGGGCCAAAACCGCTTCGGCGGTCGATTGGTCGGGGGCCAGCACATTGGCGTTCTCGCTATACGCGAACCCGGCTCCGTGGGCCGTCGAGGCAAGGCCCAGACAGCCAAGAACCACCACAAGACAAATCCCTTTCATTCGCAGCCCTCCCTGGAAAAACATCCTTGGCAAACACTCGAGCCGGGCGTCCACCTCGCCACGAGAATAACGGCATGCGGGTGCCACGGAAAATGTGAAGCACCGAGTCTAACATGCCCCGGCAAAGCGCAAAAGTCCAGCCAGGACAACGACTTATGCTAGCGATGCATGCCCTCGGTCTGGAACGAATTTCGCCGCGACCCTACAATCATGGTTCGCCCCAACCGTCCCCTGCCACTTTCGACCATTGCCATGGAACGCTATCACGTTCGAGTCTCCAAGGATTACCTGGTTTTCAGCGCGGCGCATTTCATCACCTTCAGCGGTGGCGACTGCGAACGGCTGCACGGCCACAATTACCGCGTGGCGGCGGAAGTCGAAGGGCCGCTGGACGAGAATCAGTATGTCGTTGACTTCATCGCCCTGCGCAACACCCTACGGGCAATCCTCGACGACCTCGATCACCGCATGCTTCTGCCGACCGGGCATCCACAGATCCATGTCGCTGCCAATGCCGTGGAGGTGGAAGTCACCTTCGCCGACCGCCGCTGGGTCTTCCCCCGCGGCGACTGTGTGCTGTTGCCCATCGCCAATACGACCGCCGAACTCTTGGCCCGCCATATCGGTCTTCGGCTGCTGGAGCAACTGCATCCCCACCTCGGGGACCGCCACGTCTGCGTGAGAATTGAAGTAGACGAGAGCTTTGGCCAATCGGCCATCTGCGAATTTGATGGGGGCCCAGGGCGACAAAGCGACGGCCTGAGAGGCGTTCTCAAGCCCCCCGTCTGAAGTTCCCCTCCTTTCTGGGAGAAAAAGGTAGAAATTGGGCCAACTAATATGCTAATCTCACGTCTGGCAGCCGTAACGCTCGCCCCATGATCCTTGGCAATTTGGCAATTCTCTCTCTGAACGCTCGCGTTGGGATACCGTCGGGGGCGAACCCGAGGTGTTCGGTCGTCTCGGGACCCCGGTATGCTGGTTCGCTTCCGCGACGCCTGGAAAAACGCGATCCTGTTGACCACACCTCGCTGACCGCGACGGTTGTGCGATCTAACCGGTGGGGGCCCTGGAGATCTGGTCGGGTCCCTTCTAAAGTTGTGTATGGACCCGAATTATGCAACACTCCCCCTAATTCTTACTAGAATACTTGCGACTTTTCGACGAATCGGAAGTGCATATTCTTCTTCTCGTTACGGATTTGTGCATCGTCGGAAAATTCGCAACAACACACGTGGGGCTATCCACAATTCGCTCCCTTAACCTGGGGGCGAATTCTCCGGGCTGGCCTGCTCAGTCGCCTACTGCCGGATGTCATTCCCCCTGAACGATAGGTTTGACCGAACCGTGCAACGCCTCCACCGATCGGGCAAGACTCTGTCCCGTCGCCATCTTCTGCATGATCCGCCCAATCGTCCCCCCCTGCTCAAGAAGCGGCCTGCGAATCCCCCGGCAGATTTGACGAATGCCTAACGGGACGTACCTTTTTCTGTAGCATGCAACTGGCTGCTTGAGGTGAAGGATCTACCGATGCAAGTAGAGTATATTAACCCGTTCCTGGCCTCCCTGCGGAACACGTTCAAGACGATGTTGGGCTGTGACGCACGTCGCGGCTCGGTGGGGGTAAAGAAGGACCATAGTCCTCAGTACGAGGTCAGCGGCGTGATTGGCCTGTCGGGCAAAGCAGTCGGCACGGTAGTGCTGAGCTTCTCGAAAGAGGTGGCCGTGAAGGCCGCCTCGACCATGCTGTTGACCGATCTGACCGAAATCAACGATGAGGTGCTGGACGCTGTTGGGGAGCTGACCAATATGGTTGCCGGCAGCGCCAAGGCCGAGTTGGAAGAGTACGAACTGCAGGTGAGCCTCCCGAACGTCATCACCGGAAAGGGGTACGAGGTGCACTTCCCTTCGGAAGTGACGCCGATCGGCATCGCATTTGACACCGATTGGGGCCCGTTGACTCTGGAGATTGGCTTTGCCCCCGTCCGCGAACCGGTTGGGAGCTGAGCCGCTCAAGTTTTCCCGATTGCTCTGCCGATACCGCGCGAGCAGACCTTTCCGGTTGCGATCGTGCGATCACGAGAAAAGAAAAGGCCTGGCTAATCTGGGGCGTTGGCGGGATCTGGGGATCTGTTTCGAAACCGGACGCAGACAGGTGTTTGGCCGGCTTGAAACCGGTTCTAAGGGAGTCCTCTCGTGGCAGCAACCGATGTGCGAAAAGCAGCCGTCTTGCTAACCAGTCTGCCCCGGGACCAAGCGGCAGAGCTGATGACCAAGCTGACCCCCAAGCAGGTCGAGCTGGTCTCCATCGAGATCGCCAAACTTGGCATCATCACCCCGGAAGAACAAGGCCAGGTCATCCAGGAGTTCGGCCATGCCAGCCCTAGCGGGTTGGTGGGTGGAGTGGGCGGGCTGGAAGTGGCCAAGACGCTCATCGAGCAGGCCCTTGGCGCTGCGGCCGATTCCACCTTGGACAGCGTCCGGTTGTCGATCGAAGCCCTCCCGTTCGGCTTCCTGCAAAAGGTCGACAGCCAGAACTTGCTGACCTTCATCATCGACGAGCATCCCCAGACCATCGCCCTGATCCTCTCCCACGTGCCGCCCGCGCAGGCGTCCGCCATTGTCCGCGATCTGCCGCCGGAACGGCAGTTGTCGGTCATCCGCCGCATCGCCACGATGGGCCAGACGAGCCCGGAAATCATCCACGAAGTGGAAAAGGGTCTGGAAAACCGCATGGCCAGCGTGATGAGCCAGCAATTCGAAAAGGCCGGCGGCGTGGAGAGCGTGGCCGAGGTCCTCAACGTCATCGACCGCGCCACCGAGCGGAACATCCTGGAAAACCTCGCCCAGGAGGATCCCGACCTGGTCGAGGAGATTCGCCGCCGTATGTTCGTCTTCGAGGACATCGCCAAGTTCGCCGACCGCGACATCCAGAGCGTGCTCAAGAACGTGGAAAACTCGCAGTGGGCCATGGCGCTCAAGGGCGTCAGCTAAGAGCTCAAAGAAAAGATCCTCAAGAACATGTCCAAGCGTGCCGCCGCCCTTCTCCAGGAAGAAATGGACTACCTCGGCCCGGTACGCCAGTCGAACGTCGAGCAGGTCCAGCAGCAGATCGTCGATATTATCCGACGCCTGGAAGACGCCGGCGAAATCCAGCTCCACTCCGACGAAGCCGAGGAGAGATTCATTCAGTAGGAGAGAGCGTACGATCTTGCGGGGACTCGCGTGTGGGCCACCTCTCCCTTCATTGGTCGCCCCTACTCAGTCGCGTGCTAGTTTGATAGCATTAGAAAATGAGTACGCCGATCACCCCCATGATGAAGCAGTATCTGGACGCCAAACAGGCGTATCCGGATACGCTGTTGCTGTTTCGCATGGGCGACTTCTACGAGATGTTCCATGAGGACGCAAAAGTCGCCGCACGCACGCTCGGACTCGCACTGACCAGTCGGGACAAGGGCGAAAACGGCACCCCGATGGCCGGCTTCCCCCACCATCAGCTGGAGAGCTACCTGGGCAAGCTGATCGCCGCCGGCTATCGCGCCGCGGTCTGCGATCAGGTCGAGGATCCGAAGCTGGCCAAGGGGCTGGTCCGCCGCGAGGTCACGCGCGTGGTCACCCCGGGGACGATCACGGATGACACGCTCCTTGATCCCCGGCAGAGCAACTACCTGGCGGCCCTCTCGCCCGGCGATCCGGTGGGCGTGGCGTGGGTGGAGCTTTCGACCGGCCGGTTCGTGGCGGCAGCGTTCCCCCGCAGTCAGTTGCTGGACCAACTCGCTCGCCTGAGTCCTTCGGAGTGCCTGGTCGCCGAGTCGGCCGAGCCGCTCCCGGGCCGGCTTTCCGAGCAGATGATGATCACCCGGCGGCCGGACTGGGCCTTCAACCCGGTCACCGCCGAGCAGACTCTGGCCAAGCATTTTGGCACAGCCGGCCTGGAAGGCTTTGGCTTCACCGCAAGTCCAGAAGACTCGCAAGCGATCCAGGCCGCCGGAGCGATCCTCGACTATCTCAGCGAGACTCAGAAGACCTCGCTGGAGCACATCGACCGGCTCGTGCCCTATCGGACCGGCAGTACGCTGGAGATCGACGAAGCGAGCCGGCGTAGTCTGGAGATCACACGCACCCTCCGGGAAGGACGCCGTGAAGGATCGCTGCTGGCCGTCCTCGATCGCACGGTCACGGCCATGGGCTCGCGGCTCCTGGCCGACTGGGTGGCTAATCCGCTGACCGACGTCGCCACGATTCGCCTTCGTCTCGAAGGCGTCGCCGAGTTGCTTGGCGACACGGCCTTGAGCGCCGACGTGCGGGAAGCATTGCGGCAGATCTACGACGTCGAGCGGCTTCTGGCCCGGGTGACCACCGGCCGGGCCAGCCCCCGGGATTTGTCGTTCCTCGGCCGCACCTTGCAGGGGCTACCGGCCTTGAAGGCCAAGCTCACGGCCCGCAAGAGCCGCTATCTGAATCAACTGGAAGCGGAGATCGACCTGTGTCCCGACGTTCGCTGTAAGCTGGAGGCGGCGTTGGTCGACGACTGCCCCTTGAACTGCCAGGAGGGTGGGTTCATCCGTGAGGGCCACTCGGCGGAACTCGATGCGCTCCGCGAACTGGCCCGCGGCGGCAAGCAGTGGATCGCCAGTTACCAGGCCGAGGAGAGCGAGCGAACCGGCATCCCGAACCTCAAGGTCGGATTCAACCAGGTCTTCGGCTACTACATCGAGGTGACCAACCTCCACCGCGACAAGATCCCGCCCACCTACATCCGCAAACAGACGATCAAGAACGCCGAGCGCTACATCACGCCGGAACTGAAAGAGTACGAAGAGAAGGTGCTCACGGCGGATGAGAAGGCCAAGCAGTTGGAGTACGACTTGTTCGTCGAGTTACGCGACGCAGTGGCAGCCTCGCGTCGGCGCATGTACGCCACCGCCGCGGTGTTGGCCCAGATCGACGTCCTGGCCTCGTTGGCCGAGTTGGCCCGCCAACGAAACTATACGCAACCCGAGGTGGTTGACGAGCCGGTTTTGGAAGTGGTCGATGGCCGGCATCCGGTGCTCGACATCATTGAGCCGGACGGGACGTTTGTGCCCAACGACATCCACATCGGCGGCGAGTCGGGCGGGATCATGCTGATCACCGGCCCGAACATGGCCGGCAAGAGCACCTATATCCGGCAGGTGGCGTTGATCACCTTGATGGCCCAGATCGGCAGCTTCGTGCCTGCCCAATCGGCCAAGGTTGGGGTGGCCGATCGGATCTTCGCCCGCGTCGGGGCCAGCGACGAGTTGTCACGGGGCCAGAGCACGTTCATGGTCGAGATGATCGAGACGGCCCGGATCCTCAACACGGCGACATCCCGCAGCCTGGTGATTCTCGACGAGATCGGCCGCGGCACGAGCACCTACGACGGGATTTCACTGGCCTGGGCCGTGGTCGAACACTTGCACGATCGCGTGGCCTGCCGGACGCTGTTTGCCACCCATTACCACGAGTTGACCGACCTGGAAAAGTCGCTCGACCGGATCAAGAATCTCAACGTGGCCGTGCGTGAGTGGGAAGACGAGGTTGTGTTCCTGCACAAGATCGTCCCGGGGGCGGCGGACAAGAGTTACGGGATCCACGTGGCCCGGTTGGCGGGCGTGCCTCGCGGGGTGATCGAGCGGGCCAAGGACATCCTGGCCCAATTGGAGGAAGAGCATCTCGACGCCGAAGGCCGCGCGAAGATCGCCCGACGGCCGCAGAAGGTCAAACGGGGGAGCGTCCAACTGACCCTCTTCGGTCCGGCCGACCACCCGCTGCTGGACGACATCCGCCGGGTCGATCTCGACCAGATGACGCCCCTGGCCGCCATGCAGTTGATCCAGCAGTGGCAAAACACGCTGGCTGCCGACAAGAACCGCAAGTAGCCTCCCTCAGAGCACACGCACCTCCGAGCCGGGCTGTGTCGGCCCGGGGGCCGGGCGGTACGCCCCGGCTGAATCACTTGTCCGGCTGCGAAAGCCGCTGGATCTCGGACAGAAGCCGGCCCCAGTTGGGATTGCTCGGTTCAAGTCGCCGCAGTTGCTCGACCGACGCGATGGCCCGGTCCCACTGTTTCTGTTGGCTGTAGAGGATCGCCAGGGCGTGGAGATAGTCGGTGTTCTGGGGGGCGAGCTTGTGGGCGGCCAGGATGGCCTCCTCCGCCTTTTGTGGACGCCCCAGCTTCTGGAGGGCCAGGCCATGGTTGTAGTGGATCCGCGGATTGTCTGAAACGAGTTCTGCCGCCTTGGCCAGCAGTCCGGTCGCTTCTTCCAGTCGCTTGTCATCCTCGGCCACCAACAGGCCGAGCGAGTAGTAGACCTCGCCCATCTTCGGCTCTTGGCGGATCACCTCGCGGAACAGCGACTCCGCTTCGCCTTTGCGCCCCTGCTGGTCGCGGAGCATCGCCAGGTTGATCTTGGCTGGGACAAACTGCGGGTCGATCCGCAGGGCCGCCTGGTACTCATCGTCGGCCTTGTCCACCTGCCCGAGGTCGACATAGATTACCGCCATGTTCAGATGGGCGGCCGGCTGGTCGTCGACGGCCCGCTGGCCGGCCATGTACTCTGCCAGCGCGAGGTCAAACGCCTCTGCCCGATCGGCGGAGAAGACTCGCCGCGGCACGGCCGCCAGGAGTCGCGCGGCTTCGGTGCGAACCGCCCGGATCGAATCCGAAAGCATCGGCGATAGACGCTCGTAGCGTTCCGGGAGTGGCAGGTAGTGCAGGCTTCGCACGGCGACGGCGCGGACCAACTCGTCGGGGTCCTCCAGCCCCAGCACGGCGGCGCCGACCGCGTCGGGCGTTTGATAGCGGCTCAAGAGCGAGATGGCACTCGCTCGGACGATCGCCGGCACATCTTTCCGCTTGGCCAACACGACCAGCGGCCGTTCGGCCTCGGGTTTCCCCTGTCGGCCTGCGGCGATCGCGTGGGCGAAGTGCGGCTGATCCTTGCGTTTGCCATACCACTTCTCCACCTGCTGGAGCGCCCACTCGGCGGTCTCCCCCTTCGACGCGTCGCGATGGCAGCCGTTGCAGGCGTTGGGGATCTTCAGTGCGACGGTCAGATCCGGTCGAGGGATGCGAATGCTGTGGTCGCGCCGCGGGTCGACAACCATGTAGGTCGTTTCCGGCATGTGGCAATCGACGCAGTGGCCCCCCGGCTTGTCCGTGGCCGGGTGGTGGTGGTGCTGCGGCGTGTCGTACTTCGTCGGCAAATGGCATTGGGCGCAAAGCCGGTTGTCGGTGTAGGGGACCTTCGGGGAACTCGGCTCCAAAAACTTGATCCGGGCGGTGTGCGGATCGTGGCAGTTGCTGCAGCGGACGTTCTTGTGGTACATCTTGCTCTGGATGAACGAGCTGTACTCGTAATCCTCCTCGCGGATCTGGCCGTCGGGGTAGTACAGCTCATTGTCCAGGATCTCGACCATGTAGTGATCCAGCAGCTTGTTGCCGGGCCGGAAGTCGGGCGCAACGATTCGCCGCCGGGCATGGCACGGCGCACAGGCCTGGATTTCCACCCGCGAGTCCGTGTCCTTGAGCCGCGGCAGGCCGTAGCCATAGCGCCGGTCCCAGAACAAACGCCGCGAATCGGCCAGTTTGACGTGCAGGCTCCCCGGGCCGTGACACGTCTCGCAACTAACATCGATCTCCGACCAGGTCGTGTGGTAGGTGTTGTCGGCCACGCGATAGTTCTTCTGGAGATTGGTCGAGTGGCACTCGGCACACATGTAGTTCCAGTTCTGCAGCGGGCGGGTCCAGTGCAGCGGGTCTCCCGGGGGAATTCGCTCGTCGGGGTACAGGTGAAACCACCGTTTCTGCTCCGTGTCCCAGGCCACCGGCAGACATTGCACGCGGCCATCGGGAAACTCCACCAGGTACTGCTGGAGCGGGCGCACGCCAAACACATACTTGACCGGGAAGGTCTCCGGCTTGCCCTGGCGATTCTCCGTGGTGACGAAGAACTGATCGCCGCGGCGCGACATCGTCGAGGTGACGCCAAAGTGGGTCAGCATCTGTTGGTCGAAGTTCCCCAGCACGGTCTGGGGCGTTGCCGTGTCCATCGCCCGGTCGTGGTCCGACCCGGTCCAGAGCTCCGTCTCCTTGGGATGGCACCGGGCACAGGTGGCACGTCCCACGTAGTCGGCGGTTTCCCCTTCGGGCAGAGCGATCCACCAATCCGCAGCGACCACCACGACCGCCGCTGCCAGGATCCCGAGTACACCGAGAACAGCGCGGCGGATGGAGCGAGGCATGGCGTGGGCTGGCACTTAGGAGAGGGCTTTGCCGGGGCCGCCGTGGGACTAGCCCCACGCGCAGAGGATGGCGACTACTTGCCGTTGGCGGAGAGTAACTCGAACGTGCAACAAGGAGCCCCGTCGTGACGACTGGTCTTCTGCTCCACCGGTGCCCCGACCACCAGGCTCAGTACTTGCTTATCGACCCGGCAGACCGCCCGGCTTTCCTCGAACATGCTGATGAACGGACAACTCCGCCGCCGCATGATCAACTGGCCTTCCTCATCCTCGCGGACTTCGACGATTCCCCCCTCGTCCTCGAGCAGCTGACGCATCTGCTGGAGCCGCTCTTCGGGCGTCGTGCCGGTGATCCGACGGCCATAGTATTCGGCCAAATCGGCACTAACACTGGCGAGGACCTTTTGGGTCAACTCCTGGCCGCCGACCTGGTCGATCGCCCGCCACAGCGCAGGGACCACGAGCCGCTGATTGTTGGCAAACAGCAACAGCAGCGAGGCACGGGTGGCCGAATAGAGGTGCCGGGGC
The DNA here is from genome assembly GCA_039680305.1 of Thermoguttaceae bacterium. Lineage (GTDB taxonomy): Bacteria > Planctomycetota > Planctomycetia > Pirellulales > Thermoguttaceae > JBDKTH01. The sequence continues at coordinate 14,938 of JBDKTH010001210.1, forward strand.
CGGCCCCGGCCGGGCAGCCGTTCGGTGGTCCGTTCCACGAATCCGGCGGCCACCAGTTCATTGAGCTGTTCGGTCACGGCAGTTCGCGTCACGCCCGTCGCGCGGATCATCTCGGCGACCGTTTGGGGCGGATTGCCGACGAGCAGCCGTACAATCCGCATCCCCGCCGCACTCACCGTCGCCTCGGCGGTTTTGACGCTCGTTTCCTCGACCGTTCCACTCATGATGCCCACTCCCTCTCAGGCCAATATCGCAAGATGGAATTTTCTCCTAGATAACCTGATATTAACCTCCCTGTCAGTCGCATGCAAACCCTACCGAAGAGTTGATCTATCCCCAATCCGCTTCTGGAACGCCAGGGCGAGCCACCCTGATCACTCGGCCTAATTCCCGGAAAAAGACTCGGCGACCAGGACAAGTAGCCGTGGGCTTGGTCCAAGGACAGGTCTTAAAGGTGGCACGGACGAGCGTGCGAGCCAGTTGCCTCTGGTTGGGGGAATGATCCTGCAAACCGCCTCCGCAGCCGGCCGGCACTCCGCGGATAGCCCCCAGGTTAAGGGAGAGAATTGTGGAAAGCCTCACGTGTTGCGATGCAAATTTTGCGTCGCGGTGCACATTCGTAAGTGACTGCTATCCCGATAGTTCCATTTAGGCGAAAAGACGCAAGTGAACTAACCCGAAAGTGGGGA
>JBDKTH010001325.1:0-7720 GCA_039680305.1 Thermoguttaceae bacterium
CCTCCCCTGATGTAACTCTTCATAAAGTGGTTCTCCAAGGCCAGGCGGTCGTGCTGGGCCTTGACGACGTCGCCGATGGAGACGAGGCCGACCAAGCGACCGTTGGAGAGCACGGGCAGGTGGCGGATGCGGTGAGCGGTCATCAGGCCCATGGCGTCGTCGACAGAATCCTGAGGGGAAGCCGTGATCAAGTGGGTCGTCATCACGTCTTTGGCGGCAAGCGTGTTGAGCGATCCTCGACCGGAAGCACAGACGTGAAGAATGTCACGCTCGGTGAGGATCCCCAGGAGTTGCTCCCCGGCCATCGCGTCGCGCTGGCAAACCAAAAGCGAGCCGACGTTGCGTCGGACGAGCTCTTCGGTCACCTCTTGGAGCGTGGCTTCCGGGCCGATCGTGTAGATAGCCGCCCCTTTCGTTTCAAGGATGTCGTCGAGAGTCATAGCCTCCTCCGGAATGGATGGACTTCAAGGCGACTTTTTTGCCAGCCGCCATTGGCTTAATTACCGGTAGTATAATCGGCCCGGGACCTCGGTCAAATTGAATGTGGCTGCTCACACCCACCCGTTCGATTACAAGCCCACCCACCTCTAGACCGGCAGGGAACCTCCGAGCAAGCACGGACGAGCGCGTGAGCCAGTATCCTCTGGCTAGGGGAATGATCCTGTAAACCGCCTCCGCAGCCAGCCGGCACTCCGCGGATAACCCCCAGGTTAAGGGAGAGAATTGTGGAAAGCCTCACGTGTTGTGATGCACATTTTGCGTCGCGGTGCATATTCATAAGTGACAGCTATCCAGGTAGTTGCATTTATGCGAAAAGACGCAAGTCAACTAACCCGAAAGTGGGGATGCGTTGCACAATTCATGGGTGTCTACGTAATGCGGTCCCATCCGTACCACCTAAGGCTACCTCCCCCCGCATGGATTCCGTGTTCCGGAAGGTCCTGGCCCGTGCTCGGCAAGGGGCACGGGCCGTACGCTGAGCGCAAGGGTAATTTCTCGAAAGCGTCCATTGTCAAAGATCAAAGCGGCTCGCCTTCTGTAGGCTGCCAGGGATCAGCCTAGCAGAACGGCTGGCCCAATTTCAACTCGATTTGGCGAGGCGGAATTGGGGAAGGACAACGGAAGGCGGCGGTGTGACGCGTAGGGTGCCGCTGGATATCCCACTAACGGGCCGAGGATTCTGCGATCCGCAGATTCCGGAACGACAGGTCCGTCGTCGGGTCGTGGCCTTGGAGCATGATGGTGCCGGGTTCCTGGCGCAGGCCTTTGCGGGGATTCGCGTGGGGGGCACGGGTGTCGGTCCAGTCGGCTACCGGGTAGCCGTTGACCCAGGTGGCCACGTGGGGGCCTTCGGCGTGGATCGTCATCGTGAACCACTCGAAGTCATTGGACACCACTTTGCGGGCGTTCTGGCGGCGGAAGATGCCGCCGGTGCCGCAGTCTTGCGGTTTGGTCCGGTCGCCGTCGAGATAGCCGTTCTGGATCTGGCATTCGTAGCCGTTCATCGTCTCGCCGGAGATGCAGCGGAAGAACACGCCCGAATTGAGCGACTTGCCGTTGGAGAACACGTCGAGCTGCATCGTGAAGTCGGCATACTGGCCTTCGCTTTCCAGTTGGCCGCGGCCGTCTTTGACGTTGATCCAGCCCTCGGGCGTGACGGTGAACCGGCTTTTCATCTCGGGATAGGTCTTCCAACCGACCAGGTTCTTGCCGTTGAACATGCTTTGAAGTCCGAGCGGCTTGAGCTTGACGTTGCGGAACTCGATCTTCCCCGAGCTGAACTGCAGTCCGATCGGGCCGCGCACAAGCGGCTTGGGGTCGGTGTAGTCGAGCACCGTTTTGCCGTCGAGTTTGACCAGGAAATGGCCGCCGTCGGCCGTGACTTCAAACGTCTGCCAGTCGGTGCTGGTCGGATCGCCCTCGACCCGTTGGCGTTGGACGAAGCTGCCGGTGGGGAACTTGCTGATTGCGCTGCTGCCAATGTTCAGTTCGTAGCACTTCGTCGTCAGGTCGGCGCGGGTGGGGTTCGCAATGGTGCGGAGAAACACGCCGCTGTTGGTCCGCTCGCCCGCCCGGAAGTCGAGCTTCAGCACGTAGTTACTGAACTGGCTGGTGGTCAGCAACAGGCCCGGCTTGCCCTCGCTGGCGGTCAAGACGCCGTCGGCCACGGCCCAATTCGCCTCGCTCGACGCCTGCCAGCCAAAGCGAGTCTCGCCATCGAACAGCAGAAGCCAGCCGTCGGCGATCTCCGCCGGCGTGAGCGTGTTGGGCGAGGCTTTGGCCGGGGCCGCCGCCCCTTGGATTCCTCGTCCGACCAGCAGGCACACGGCAAGGATCAACCACCAGGCGAATCGCGGCACGTTCATGAGGCTTCCTTTGGGCTAAGCGGACAAACCGCGGGCGTCACCGGACCGCACCGGTCCAATCCCGCAGTCTTTAGCCTAACTACTCGGCCGGCCGATTCAAGCCTCAGCCCTCGGGGCTGTGGATCTCCAGACACACCTCGCCCGGCAGATTGGATGACTTGAGCGGGTCGTCCGGCCGTGGCGACTGGAGCCGAAGGGTCAGTTCGTTGCTCAACTCAAGTGTGTCGGTCAGGTCGAACGACTGCGGCCCGGCCTTGCCGCGGACTTGGCCCAGCGGCTGGCCGTTCAGGACGATGGTGCCCGGGGTGGCCAGACGTTCGACGACCAGAAACACCCGTTCCTCGGGCCCCAGGCCGGTGGGCCGGTTGAACCGCCGGCGCCAGACGACCGCGTCGGGCTGCGGCTCGCAGAGCCAGGGGTGTCGCAGGCGGATGCGGTGGATCGGCATGAATTGTCCGAGCAAGCTGTCCGAGCGGAGGCGGGAGGCCCCTCAGCCGCTGACCGTTTCGCCGCAGGCCGGTCGGCCGCGTTTCCAGGCGACGATTTCGCGGATGACGCCGTCCAGATCGTACTTGGGCTGGAACCCGAGCGTGGTGCGCAGTCGGGTCAGGTCGGGGACCCGGCGGCGGCAGTCCTCAAAATCGCTCGAATAGGCCTCGGCGTAGCTTTGGAACTCGATCTTCCCCCGCGGATCGACCTGGGCCACGACCCGTTGGGCCAACTCCAGAATGCTCACCGGCTGGTCGCTGCCGATGTTGAACACCCGGCCCACGGCCGTGGGCATATCCATCAGGCCGAGCACCGCGCGGATCACGTCGGCCACGTGGGCGAAGCAACGCACCTGGTGGCCATCGTCATGGACGGTCAGCGGACGGCCGGCCAGGGCCGCGTCGACGAACCGGGGCAGGACCATCCCGTAGGCCCCGCTCTGGCGCGGCCCCACGACGTTGAAGAACCGACCCACGACCACCGGCAGCCCATGCTCGCTGTGGTAGGCCAGGGCGAGGAACTCGTCGATCGCCTTGGAGACGCCATACGACCAGCGAGGCCGGGTCGTGGGGCCAAACACAAGATCCTCTTCCTCGTTCCACTGCGGCCGCGGATTCTTGCCGTAGACCTCGCTCGTGCTGGCCAGGAAGAGTCGGGCCGTATGGCCCTCCCGTTTCCGGCGGTCGAGTTCTTCCAACAGGATCTCGGTCGGGTAGACGTTGGTCTCGATGGTGTGGATCGGCGACTTGGCGATCAGCGCCACGCCCACGGCGGCCGCCAGGTGGTAGACCTCGTCGACGTCGGCCACCAGTTGGCGCATCAGGTCGCGGTCAGCCACCGTGCCCTTGGTGTAGTGGAAGCGGGGATGTCCAAGGACGGCCGCCAGGTTGTCGATCGACCCGGTCGACTCGTCGTCCACGACCGACACCCGATCGCCGCGAGCCAGGAGCGTCTCCGTGAGGTGACTGCCGATAAAGCCCGCGCCGCCAGTGACAAGACAGTGTTTCACGTCGGTTGAAAGGGGGTTAGGGACTGGGAGGAGAGCGTCAGAGAACCGGCCCCTTCCATTATGCACGAAACGAAGAATCTTTCACAAGGATTTGGGGGATCCCCATTCTAGCGAGGGATGCACACCTGAAATCGGATCGGCGAAACTCCCAAAATGAGCGGTAGATCAGGATATTAGTCGCGGGGGGCTTTCGGTTCATTCGGCTGACGCGTACCTGGGGGCTCTGCCCCCAACGTACCGCCAGGTACGCTTCCGCCGGATGAACCGGTCTTTCGCCGCTGGCCTGTCTCCAGCACTCCCTTTTCCGATTTCGGATTCTTACCGTTCCACGCCGTGTCCACACTCATCCTGCACGTCGCTCTCCACATTCTCGTCCTGCTCCGGCGGCTGCCGTTCGTCGCGACGGTTGGCGATCATTGAGGCGACGATCGAAATGGTCAGCAGGACGCCGATGATCGTCAGCGAGACCCAGGAGGGGAGGAAGTGTTGTTCAGGGCCGGAGCCCCAGTGCTTGAGGCCAAACTCGGCCATCATCTTCACGCCGATGAAGATCAGCACCGCGCTGAGGCCGTAGTGCAGGTAGCGGAACTTGTCGACCATCCCGGCCAAGAGGAAGTACAACGCCCGGAGGCCGAGAATGGCAAAGATGTTGGAGGTGAAGACGATGAACGGGTCCCGGGTAATGCCGATGATCGCCGGCACGCTGTCGACGGCGAACAGGACGTCGGTGCTCTCGATCACCAACAGCACGAGGAACAGCGGCGTGATGCACAAGACGCCGTTTTCCCGGGCCATGAAGTGATGGCCGTGGTCCTGACGGCTCACGGGGAGGAATCGCCGGGCGGTGCGCAGGAGGATATTGTTTTCCGGGTGGACGTCGCTATCGGCGCTCAGGGCCAGCTTGAAGCCCGTGTAGAGCAGGAACGCCCCGAAGATGGCCAGGGTCCATTCGAACCGCTGGATCAGTTCGACACCGGCCATGATGAAGAAAAGCCGCATGAAGATCGCGCCCAACACCCCCCAGAACAGCACGCGGTACTGATACTTCAGTTCCACGCGGAAGAAGCGGAAGATGACCGCAAAGACGAAGAGGTTGTCGGTGGAGAGCGATTTTTCGACCAGGTAGCCGGTGAGGAAGTCGATCCCCGCCTTGGAATCGCCGTGCGTCTGGATCCCCCACCACCAGACGAACCCATTGAAGACCAGGGCCAGGGCGATCCAAAAGACGCTCCACCAGGTCGACTCCCAAAGAGTCGGCGTGTGGATGCGACGATGGAAGACCAGCAGGTCCAAGGCCAACAATACGACCACCAGGAGCCCGAAAGCGCCCCAATGCCACAGTTCAACGTGAAGAATATTCTCAGGCAAGGCTGCCGTTCCTCGTTACCAGGTAAAACAAAAAGAAGCCGCCGCAAGGGTGACTCCGGTTAGCTCCACGCCATCATAGGAGTTTTCCCTACGGCAGGATACGCGATTTCTGAGGCCCTCCCTAGCCTGCTAGCGGGGGGCGGCCGCCCTTCGGCCCTTCCCCGCCTGGGATAATTAGGTGGCATTGTGTCGTAGTGGGCTTAGGCCCGCGTCAAAATAAGTTGGGCAATTTCATGCGAGCAAAGGCGGCTATCGGGCGGGGCGGTCCACTGGCACCCACGCCGCAAGGCCGCCATTGCTCGCATGAATGGCGGGGCCAGAACACTCTCTCGTTGGTTGGCGGTATGAAGAACCAAGGACTGCTGCGCGTCCTTGGTTCTTCATATTTGCCCAACTTATTTTGACGCGGGCCCTAAGACCTGCTCCTCGAAGGAAAACGGCCTTGGTATGATGCATTTTCAATGGAACAAGTCACCGCCAAGGGATCCCCGATGAGACACGTCCGGCTCGCCACTTCGCTGATGGTGCTAGCCTCGCTGGTGATGCTTGCGATTGGGTCAGGGCTTGCCCTAGCCCAAGGGGCCGCCGATCAGGCCACGCCCCAATATGCCGCGGCCGTGCAGTTGCAAAACCACGGCTCGTACGACCTGGCCGAGCAGGCCTGGTCCAAGTTTCTCCAGCAGTTCAAGGGCGATCCCCGGGCGGGCAAGGCCATGCACTACCTGGGCGTCTGCTACTACCAGCAGAAAAAATACGACCAGGCGATCACGACGTTCCAAAACGTCATCCAAACCTACCCGCAGCTGGAAGCCCTCGATGCCACGTACCTCTATCTGGGCGTGACCCAATACACCCAGGCCCAGAACAACAAGCCGGAACTGTTTGACGCGGCCATCGAGACCTTCCAGACCCTGACGACCAAATACCCGCAGGGGCGATTCGTCCCCGATGCACAATTCTATCGGGCCGAGTGCCTCTATGCGCGAGGCAAGAAGGCGGAGGCGATCGAGGCGTATCGCCAGTTCGTGACGAACTATCCCGACGACAAGCGGCAGGCCGATGCCCTGTACGCCCTGGGCGTCGCCCAGGAGGAGCAGGCGCAGACGGACGACGCGGCCGCGACCTACGACCGGTTCTTGAAAAAGTTCCCCAAGAGTCCCCTGGCCGTGGAAGTCGGCATGCGTCGCGGCGAGACGTTCTTTGCCGCCGGTCAGTACGACGAAGCAGCCAAGTGGTTTGCCGCGGCAGCCGCGACCAAGGGCTTTGTGCACGCCGACTACGCGCTCTTGCGTCAGGCCGATAGCCTTGCCCAATTGAAGCAACGGACCGAGGCGGCGGCCCTGTATGCCAGCATGGCGGAGAAATTCCCGAAGTCCGAGCACCTCGGCCGGGCCTTGCTGGCCGGAGGCAAGAGTTACCATCAGGCGGGCAACCCGGCCGAAGCCAGGAAACTCCTCGAAAAAGTGTTGTCGGCCGGCGGGCCCCACGCGGTGGAAGCGGCGCATTGGTTGGCCAAGATCGCGTTGAAAGAGCACCAGGCCCAAGAAGCGTTGACGGCGGTCGAAAAGGTCCTGGCGCAAGCGGACAAGAGCCCTTATGCCGCGCAGCTGCTGATGGACCAAGCCGACGCGCTCTACGAGTTGCCCGAGCGGCGTAAGGAGTCGATCACCGCCTATGCGGCCGTGGCGAGCAGGTATCCCAAGTCCCCCGTCGCCGCGCAGGCCCTCTACATGGCCGGCTTTGCGGCCCTGGAGCAAGGCGACTCTGCGACGGCCCTCAAGCAGGCCAACGCCTTCCTTTCGGCCTATCCGAAGCATGACCTGACGCCCGACGTGGTCCACGTTGCCGCGGAAAGCCAGCTTCTCCTTGGGAAGGTGGCGGAGGCCGACAAACGCTACGCGGAGCTTCTGGAAAAATACCCGGCCCACGGTAATGTGGAACTGTGGACGATCCGGCGCGGCCTGGCGCTAGCCCTCCAGAAGAAGCATCCGGAGGCGATCGGTCTGCTCCAGCCGGCGCTGGCCTCGCTCCGCACGCCGGCCCTGGTGGCCGAAGCGCAGTACCTGATCGGCAGCGGCCAGTTGGAGTTGAAGCAGGAAGCCGAGGCCATCAAGTCGTTGGAAGCCTCGCTGGCGGCGGATCCCAAGTGGCGCCAGGCGGACGAGACGCTCCTGGCCCTGGCCGGGGTCTACCGCCGCCAGAACGACCTCGACAAAGTCAAGGCCGCACTCCAGAAGTTGATCGCCGACTTCCCCGCCAGCCCGATTCTCGACAAGGCGCTGTTCCGCCTGGGCGAGGCGGCCTACGTGAGCGGCGACTATCCGGCGGCGGCCGCGGCCCACCGGCAGGTCGTCGACAAATGGCCGCAGAGCCCGTTGGTGCCGCACGCCTTGCACGAATTGGGCTGCGCCGAACTGGCCCAAAAGCAACCGGCCGCCGCCGAGAAGACGCTCGGTCGGCTGCTCCACGAGTTCCCCAAGCATCCGCT
>JBDKTH010000266.1:0-6752 GCA_039680305.1 Thermoguttaceae bacterium
TTGGACATCATGTTCGAACTGCCCGATCAACAGGCCGGCTCCAAGTACGTCGTCACCGAGGAAGTGGTGCAAGGCCGCGAGCGGTTGTTTCCGATCGCCCAAGAGCCCAAGCAGATGAGTGCCTGAAATAGGGGAGAGGTAAGAGGGGAGAGGCACGACGCGGAAACGATGGGTGTAGGCGGCGGACGTACGCCGCCCAAGAGCCGCGGCCGTCGATCGCATCCTTCAAGGCGATTGACGGCCGCGGTTTTCTTTTGCAGCAGGCAGTACGCAGTAGGTAGCGATCAGCTCTCGGCAATCAGCCATCAGCTCTCAGCCGTCAGCCCTTTCGTTCATCATTCATCATTTATCCTTCAGCATTTCCTTCTCTCGCCAGCTTGCGCAACGCGTCGATCCCTCGCTCGATCACGGCGTCGTCGGCGGCGTAGGAGAGGCGGAAGTGGGTGTCGTGGTGGCTGAAGACGTTGCCGGGGATGATCAGGAGTTGATGCTTTTCGATCGCCTGGGCGACGAACTCGGTGGCCGTGCCCCAGGGGGCCTTGGGGAACATGTAAAAGGCGCCGCCCGGCTGGACGACTTCATAGTCGTCGGCCAGCCCTTCCAGGAGCATGTCGCGTTTGCGCCCGTAGGCTTTGAACTGGGCGCTCATGTCGGCGTCCATCGCGGCCGCCGCGGCCCACTGGAACGGATGCGGGGCGCAAACAAAGCTGTACTGCTGGAGCTTGATCATCTCCTGAATGAGTGCCGACGGCCCGTGGGCGAAGCCGACACGCCAGCCAGGCATGCCGAGCGACTTGCTGAAGCCGTCGATCACCAGCGTCTGATCGTTGAACGTCGCCGGCGAGAGGAACGGTTGGTCGTAGCAGAACTCGTGGTAGATCTCGTCGCTGATGAGCAACACGCCGCGCTCGGCTGCCAACTCGGCCAGACCGCGGATCTCCTCATGCGTGGCTACGACGCCCGTCGGATTGGCTGGGCTGTTGAAGATGATCGCCTTGGTCCGCGGGGTGATCGCCGCGGCAACGCGGTCGAGGTCGATGTGGAAGCTGGGGTACGTGTCGATGCTGACGATCTTCCCGCCGGCGACCTTCGTCAGCGCGTTGTACATCATGAAGCACGGGTCGAACAAGATCACCTCGTCGCCCGGATTGACCACCGACATCAGGGCCAGGACCAGGCCGCCGCTGGTGCCGGAGGTGACGAACACCTGGCGGTCGCCGTGGCCATACATCTGGTCGACCTGGGCCTGCAGTTTCTCCCGCAACACGGGCATGCCCTGGGTCAGGGCGTAGCCGTTCTTGCGGCTTTGGATCGCGTCGATGGCCGCCTGCCGGGCTTCGGGCGGGGCGTCAAAGTCGGGCTGCCCAATGGAGAGGTTGATCGGATTGGGTAGCTTCGCCCCCAGGTCAAAGACCTTGCGAATCCCGGAGGCGTCGAACGACTTCATGCGGTCAGCGATCCAGTGTGTCGACATAATTAGAAATGCAGAAGGAGGAATGCAGAATGAGGTATTAACGAATCGAGAGTCAGTCCTAAGGACAGAAAACGCTCGGCAAGGGTTCGGCCGGCTCACTGCTCCAACGGAGGCTCTGTGACCATCGCCTCGCCCCCACGAATCCCCTATTCTACCCTGCTGGACGAGTGGCGTCGAGGACTTGGGAGAGGGGGCGGTCGCTCTGGCTCAGCAGGACTAGCAGGTGGGTGAGGGTTTGGAGGGCGTCGGCCACCCTCCCATACCAGAGTCGCCCACTGGGGCCGCCGCCGAGCCTGGCCCGATGCTCGCCCATGCTCCGGGCCATTTCCTCCGGGCGAGCGTCGCTCGCGATCACCTGGCAGCCGAGCCTTGCGAGCGCCTGACGCCCCGGGCCTGATGTGTCCTGCTCCACGACGACCGTGCCGCCCGGCTGGTCGGCCATCAGATGCCGTGCGATGAGCACCAGGAACGACTCACTGTCGACCCGTTGGCCCCGTTCGTCCCAGAGAAGGAGCCGCTGGCCGTCGTCGTCGATCCTTGCGGCGAAATGGACGCGGTCGGCTTGAATCTGGGCGGGAACTTGCTCGGAAGTAGTACGGCAGGGGAGGAGTTCGCAGGCAACCGGGCGAAGCAGCTTTTCCAGGTATCCGAGGAGCGGCTGGCAGTTCGTGTCGAGGATGAATCGCAGCGGGCGCAGGGCGTGATACTGCTCCGCGAGGCTGGCCAGATAAGGAATGTCGGCCTGGAACCGGCGAAGCGAGCCGTATCGGCGCGTGGGGCGATCGGTCCCGGCTTCGAACAGGCCACGTACGGTCTCCAGGGCCGGGCCGGCTGACAGCGGTTGCGCCCCGGAGGCCCAAAACTTCAGGCCCACGGTCTGCACGAGATGGCTTGGATTGCCCGCCAGGATTCCGCCCGACGCTTGGACCTGGTCGATGGCAAATGCCAGGCACGCGGCACTGGCTTGGCCAATATCGATCACATGGCAACCCGCCCAACGGATTCCCTCGCTCACGGCGGCCGTAATCTCAGGCGTCAGCGGGCGTCCATCGCCACCGATCACCACCACGGGGGCTTGCACTGCCTCCACCTCCGCACGTTGGAGGTAGACGCCGAACGCCGCGGCCAGATCCTTTGCGGTTTCCGGATGAAAGTCGTTGAGATAGACGCCGGCCACCCCCTCGTCGTGAAACAGTGACCGTCGCTCGCCGCGGCACTGAGTCTCCGTCAACCGTTTGACTTGCCGGGCCGACAGACCGGCCGTGTCGAGGTGGTGAGGGCATTGCCGGCAGACGGGAAAGCATCGCGTGAGTCGCCCCAGGTGCACGGCCCGACTGATCGGGACCTTTTCACCCGGGCATTGGTATTCGACTTGTTGCTGCCTGTGCATCGTCACCGTGAGCCATCCGGCAGGGCAGGGGAGTGGTGATGTACTGTACGTCCCGCGGCGCATGCGGGTCAAGAGAGAATAGCGAGGGGGCTGGCTGTCGCCAAGCCATCAGATCTCGGCTTCGCGGCAGGCCCGTTCGAGGAGATCGGCAACGCCCAACTCGGCAGCCCAGCGATGCAGATATTCGCGATCCAGCGAACTCCCCTGCACTGCCAGCACTCCGATGACGTCTCGCCACTGTCGCTCCGAAACCTCATCGCCCAGGCGAAACCACTCCAGCTTGTTCAAGACTACGTCTTCAGGCGATGCAAGATAGAACTGACGATCTGGATTCTCCAGATCAAGGGAGTCCCTGCGGATTCGCTGCAAAGCGGTGAGGTCGTACATGCGGTTCTTGACCACGAACACGTCGACTTTGAACATAGTCGCCAAGTGGATCACGTTGAAGTAGGAATGCCTCCGGACAGCGTCGGAGATCATGTTGCTATCGACGTAGAAAGCCGGGCTGAGCATCTCAGTCAGCGGAGCAACATGCTCTTGAGCCAAGCTGGCGACCAGATCAACGTCGAGCGTCGCGCGGGCCACGCCGTAGGCCGAACTGGCGATGGAGCCGCCAAGATAGTACGGCACCTGCAGGCGTTCCAGGGCAGCGATGACAGGGCCGACCGCCGTTAGGGCGTCTGCGGGCGGCATGATGGGTGCTTCCTCAAGTACTGGCGGAGACCTGCGGCCAACTCCTTGCCGTAATGGAGTTCGACGAACTTGACATCGACCTCTTCAGGGCTCCAGTCCGCGTGCGCCCGTTGAATCGCGCGACGAGAGAGGCCGACCGTCATTGCGGTGAGCGAACGCACCCTCGCGATTCTTTCCGCGATGGTCGCCTTCCGCAGTAGTTCGATCTGGACCTTTGCGGCTTCGGGGGCGGTGTCCGTGAGCATACGGCCAAATTAGTTGAGGACGATCCGGGAACACTCAATGGGCGTTTGAGGGTATTATCCCAACGAGGGGGCCTGTTGACAACCCCACGGAAGTTCCCAAATCGACACGTGAGGCAGGGCAGGGGACTCGGGCAATGGCCCAATTACCGCACCACGCAGCGGAAGCGGGCAATGCCGCCTTGGCCCGGCTTCAGCGGGTCGGTGATCTCCCACCGCAGGACGAGCGAGCCGCTCGCGTTGGGCTGGGGGAGGAAGTTGCCGGGGAGGTTGCACTGGGCCGAGCCGGGCACCAGTTCCAACCGGCCGCTGAGGCTGTCGATGATCGTGACGTTGCCGATCGGCTGGTTGCCCACGTTGTCGAAGCGAATCGTGAAGTCGACGAATTCGCCCGGCTTCGCGGCGTTGGTCGAGGCGATCTTGATCACCCGCAGTTTCGGCCGAGCCGGCGGCTCATTGACCGTGAACACCGAGCCCACCGGCTGATCGCTGATGGCCTCGGTGGCGCGTTGCTGGTCGAGGATCACCTGGACGGCTTGCGTGTGCGACCAGGCGATGGCCGCTTGGGCGCCCTCGGCCAGGAAGGCCATTTCTGAGGACTGATAAATTCCCTGACGAATGATCGCCAGGTTTTCAAACGGCAGGAAGGCGTCTTGGAACCCACGTGGGCCAACCACGCAGGACACCGCGCCGTTGCCCTGCTTGGTCAGGCACACGTTCAGAGCGTCGCGGCCCAACTGCCCTTCGACCTGGAGTTGCTGCTTTTGCGAACAGGCCGTTTGGACCTCGTCATGCCGGACGAGCTTGGTCGGCGAGTAGACGCCGGCCGATTGCAGCATCTGCTCATCCTGCTTGAGGCTCACCACCTGGCGGACGGCGCCAAACCGAGGACTGTAGATGTGGACCCGGTTGGACGGTGCGACCACCCGGCGTCCGTCGATCGTATCGTAATGCCCGATGGTGTCTTCCGGTTCCAGGCCACCGACTTCCCACTGCGGCCCCACGACCGCCTTGGAACCGTCATCGCCGCCATCGGCCACGTATTCATCGTACGGCCAGGGCTTGGGCAGGCCAGGGGGCGCCCAGGGGCCGGTCTCCGTGGCGGGAAACGGCACGCCGGCTTCCATGCCCGGAGCCCCGGGCATGCCCGCAGGATAGCCCGCCGAATACGGACCCGGTGCGCCGGCCGGCATTCCGGCATAGGCTTCGCGGGGCAGGGCAGGGGGGGCGCCGGGTGGCAGTCCAGCGGCCGATTGCGATGGGGCGGGCCCCTTGCACGAGCAGAGAAGCAAGGTGCACAGCGCCAACAGCGCCATGCGTCCCCCGTGGAGCGAGGCAAAGCTCAGCACACTTGCGGCTGGACCGTGTTTCATCGCGGGTGCTTCTCCGTAGCGCCGATGGCAGGCACGCCCGGCTGTTGAGGCGGCGCATTCTCGGTCTGGGGAAGCCTGACCAGCGGCGGGCAGCCGAACAGAAAGCTCGGATCGATCTGGCCGCTTTGATCCGGCAGCCGACCACCGATCCGCACGATCGCCATCGGACGTCCCAGTTGATCGGCGGCCGCCAGGGGATCGGTCCCGGCCGGCGCTTCAAACCACTCCTGCTGACGCGGGTTTTCCCGCACGGGCAAGGCGGTTTGCGGATCCTCCAGATAAACCACGCGGGTCACGAACTTCCCGTCCGCCGCCAGACGCAGGTCGTCCAGGGGCAAGTCGATCACGATCGGGAACCGAACCTCCTGGCCCGGTGGGGCGTAGAGCCGGTTGATCACCTCGATCGTGGGAAAGACTTCCAGGCCCGGCAGAAGCGGCAGGTTCATCACGCGGAGACGATAGACCTGGCCGATCAGCATGCCGGCGCGAACGGGGGCCGGTTCCGCTTGCGCGAAGGTGCCTCCTTCGGCCAGCGAGATCATGACCCCGGGCGGGGCCTTGATCTCGACTGGCTGAAAGAAGCCGGGCAATGGTCCGCCTCGCTGGAGTTGCAGGCTTCCAATCGCTCCCGGTGGCATAATGCCATGATGCAAGTAATGCACACCCGGCTGTTGGGCGGCCAGCAAGGCCGGCCAGAGACAGGCGAGCATGAGCATCGCTACCTTGCCCGCAACTCGTGCCCGAGGGGCCGATGCGAAAGGTACTCGGCAGCAGAGGTGATGGACCATTGTCACAGAACGCGTATCCCGGACGGGTGACTCATCGAGGGTTAACGACGAACCTGTTTCAGAACCATGACGCCCCACCACTCGAATCTCGCGGTTCCCTGGTTCTGAAACAGGTCCTAACACGATGCGGACTCCATGCGGCTCACTGTGGAACCGGAGCCTGGCTTCCAATCGGGTCGGCCAGCGGAGCGCCTGCGGCGGGCACCGGTTGACCGTCAACACACGGCTCCTGAGGAGTGTTGTAGGCCTGGTACCTGCCGGGCCGGTTCCACTCGACGATCCGTGCATGGTTGGCCGGCGCCGGATAACTGATGCCCGGATGCTGGGCCACGTCGATCCGGACATGATTGGTCGGACCGGGGATGTGCACCGGGGTGTGGTTGACCATGGTGTGCTTCGTCAGGCCGGCCGGCGTCCCATGCGGGACATGCGGCGGACCAGGCAGGCCAATCGGCGTGCCCGACATTGGCATCCCATACTGTGGCCCGGTGACGCCCGAGATGTAGTTGCTCGGCACACCGTTGGGACCAAACGGAACACCCATGGGCATTCCCATCGGCTGGCCAGGGACCCTCGCCCCGTAGGAGGCTTGGACGACATCCGGCCCCATGCCGCCGTTGGGCGTTTCCAGGTCCTTGTTACCAATCCGCACGATGGCCAGGATAGCCCCGCGGCGATCCGCTTCGGCGATCGGGTCGACCCCAGGATCCAGCCGCGTGCTGACCAGCGTTTCGACGCCGGCCAGGGCCAGTTCTTGGTACTCGGGATCGGGCAGGTAGATGACCTTGGTCA
>JBDKTH010000923.1:0-2111 GCA_039680305.1 Thermoguttaceae bacterium
CTGGCTTACTGTGGCGTGGCCGCGTGGCGCCCGGCGTGCACGCCAGGTGGTTGAAAGGAAGGGACCACGCGGAGCCGCGGAGGCGCGGAGAAGAAGAGGAGACGAGCCAAGGGCTTGGGAAGGGGCAAGGTCACTATTGAACCTTTCCGCAAAACACTGAAGTACCCCTCACAATCTCCGCGCCTCCGCGGCTCCGCGTGGTCCCACGCACGCGCGGCCCGTTGTACCTGGCGTTGTCGTGCTCTAGCTCTTTCCCCTTCTCCTTACTCCTTCGTCGCCCTATACAGCGAGACCTGGCGGATCGTCGGGCAGTCGCGGGAATCGAGGATCACCAGGCGCACGCGGCTGGTGGTGACGGCCGGGAATTGCAGGAGCCGCTTGTGGCCGATCGTGGTGGCTTCGGTGATCGGCTTCCACGCGTGGCCGTCCCAGCTTTCCAGGACGAACTTTTCCACGCGTTGGCCGAGGGTGAACTGCTCCTGGAGCATGGCCCGGTTGAACGTGACCGGCGTGCCGAGGTCGATTTCCAGGCTGCCGGTGGTGCGGCCTTCGTCGGGCGTCCAGTAGGTGGTCGGGTCCTCGTCGGTGATCATCGCGGGCGAATGGCCAGCCCGGGTGTTGTCGGCCTTGACCGGCTTGCGCGCGGCCATGTTGGTCTTGAAGGTGTCGTCCAGCACGGCCCGGAGTTCACGCAGCCGGGCGACGTCGTTCTCGTGGAACAGCCCACGGCGGTCGGGCGGGATGTTGAGCAACAAGACGGAGTTCCGGCCCACGGAGCGGTAGTAGATGTCCAGCATGTGCTTGAGCGACTTGACCTTGTCGTCCTCCTTGGCGTGATAGAACCAGCCCGGACGGATCGAGACGTCGCACTCGGCCGGATACCAGACCAGGCTCGAAGCGCCGGCGAGATACTTGCGGTGGCCCAGGTCCTTGGCGGTCTGGTCGCCAGGTCCCCTCGCGGGCAGCACGCTCCACTCGCTTTCCCGGGCCAGCCCGTCTTCATTGCCGACCCAGCGGATGTCGGGGCCCATGCCGAAGATCACGGCGTTGGGCTGCAGCTGGCGCACGACCTCCGTGTAGCCTGCCCAGTCGTAGACCTGGCGTTTGCCATTGGGCGCTTCGCCGCAGGCGCCGTCCCACCAGACCTCGGTGATCTCGCCGTAGTTGGTCAGCAGTTCGCGCAACTGGTTCTTGTAGTACTGGTTGTACGTATCGGACCCGTAGGTCTTCTCATGGCGATCCCAGGGCGAAAGATAGACGCCGAACTTGAGGCCTGCCTCGCGGCAGGCGTCGGACACCTCGCGGACCACGTCGCCCTTGCCGCCGCGCCAGGGGCTGTTCTTGACCGAGTGTTCGGTGTACTTGCTCGGCCAGAGACAAAAACCGTCGTGGTGCTTGGCCGTGAGGATCAGTAGTTTCATGCCCGCGTCTTTGCACGCACGGGCCCACTGCCGGGCGTCGAGGGCCGTGGGATTGAAAATCTTCTCGTCTTCCTTGCCGTCGCCCCATTCGCGATCGGTGAAGGTGTTCACGCCGAAATGGGCGAAGCAGGTGTATTCCATCTCCTGCCACGCGGCCTGCTGCGGCCGAGGCGTGACGTGAGCCGCCTTGCGAAGGACGTCTTGGGGGACGTCCTGGGCGAGGGTTGCGAGGGGAAGCAGAAGCGTTGCGAGGAAGCCCGAGAGGATCAGGCGGCGGAACATGGTGGCACTCCTTGGTGGTTGGGGGCGAAGAGTGTGCGGTCTTGATGAACGAGACCGGCAATTGACATCCAAGAATACCCAGAAGATTACGGAACACTAATCTTCACTAATCGACACTAATGGTTGGTCTTCCGAGCATCGTTGTGTGGTTTGGGATTCCGCGACTTCCGAAACATCTGAACAGAGAAGAGGAACCCGTACCTCTTCGTGTCCAGTCGCTTCCGTCGCTTTCCGGAGATCCCGGAAGGATCTCCTTGTCTTCATTAGTGTCGATTAGTGAAGTTTAGTGTTCCGTAATCTTCTCGGATTCTTGAAGGTCAACTACCGGTTCTGTTTGTCAAAACCCTTTGGTTGCGGATGAGATCCATGGCAGCGCAGTGGCGGGCCTCGCAAGCTCGGCACCGCCCT
>JBDKTH010001242.1:0-2341 GCA_039680305.1 Thermoguttaceae bacterium
TGGTCCAGATGATCAAGGGGTTTTACCTGATGGCCGAAGCCACCGCGGCCGGAAAGAAGATGACCGACGCCGACCGACGGCAGGCCGCCGCAGCCCTGGCCCTGGCTGACCAGGGAAGCCAGGACGCTCGCCAAGGACTGGTGGCCTGGGGCGAAGCAGTGGCCCCGCGACTCTCGAAGCTCTCCGGCGGATCGCGTTACGCCGACACGGTCAATTGCGTGGACCGTGTCATGACCGAGGCGAGCGATGTGGCCACCGCCTTGGGGATTCCCGATCCCAACCGGCCCTATCGGGTCCGCACGGTCGGCGGCTGGAAGACCGACGACTTCAAGACCGAGCCTTCGCAAAAGAAGACCTGGGAAGTGAGCAAGTTCGTCACGGAGCCGGGACGCTACCGCGTGGCGTTCTACCACGACAAGGGCTGGTATGGCCTCCGGATCAAACAGGTCCGATTGGTCGCAACGCCCAGCGAGGATCTGTCGCAGGAAACGGAGCTTGCCCGAGATTCACACGAAGGGAGCGCCGCCTATCAGCCGAAGAACAACACGTACGAATTGACCATCAAGGAGTATGCCCCGAAGCGGCGTTACTTCCTCGTGGCGGACATCGTGGGCATGCCCCTGAACAGCCCGCCCGAACGTCAGGGCTGCGAGGGGCACGCCACGATGGAAAAAGTCCGCGAATAACGGTTACCACGGCGGCAGGCACAAGGTGCCGCCTTCGAGGTGGACGATGCTGCCATTGATAAACCCGGCATCGTCGGTGAAGAGGAACGCCACGGCGTTGGCCACGTCGATCGGCTGGCCCATGCGCTGCACGGGAATCTTCTTGGCCACTTCGGCGTAAAGCTCATCCTTGGGCTTGTCGAAGCCGGCGCAAGAGGCGGCCAGCATGGGCGTGTCGATCGTGCCTGGACTGACGCCGACAAACCGCACGCCGTTGGGGCTGTGGTCGGTCGTCAGGCTGCGAATCATCGCAACCAACGCCGCCTTCGAGGCCCCGTAGACGGCATGCGACGGAAAACCGATGTCGGCGGCCACCGAGGTGGTGAAACAGATCACCCCCTTGCCCTGCCGCTCCATGACGGGAATGGCGTGTTTCGCCACCAGGACAGGACCAAGCAAGTTTACGTTGATCAGGAGTTGGAACTCCTCCACGGTAATGTCGGTGATCTTCTGGTTGCGCAAGATGCCGGCATTCGAGTGGACGCAGTCGAGCCGGCCGAACTGGCGCACGGCCAGGTCCACGGCCCCTTTCACGTCGGCTTCCTTGCTCACGTCGCCGTAGTGGAAGAGGCAGGAGTGACCTTCGTCGCACAGGCGTTTGGCCAGGGCCGCGCCCTCCTTCTCCTGGATCGACATGGTGACCACCTTCGCCCCATGCCGGGCGAACAGTTCCGTGCAGGCCTCGCCGATGCCCGAGGTCCCGCCGGTGATGAGAATGACTTTATCTTTGAGATGCATAGGAGGTTTCCTTGAGGTGAATCGTGGACGCGAAGAGGCAAGCGGAAGGGAAATGGCTAATGACCAAAGATTTTGTCTTTCGGCCTATATGCCGGCGATCGCTAGCCTTTGAGCCCGGAGCGAGCGCGACGTTGCGAGCCGGACTTGCGGAAGGCGACGGCGCTGTCGATCAGTTTGTAGATGTCGTATTGAGGACGGTAGCCGAGTTGCCAGCGGGCCTTGCTGATGTCGTTATAAAAGTCCTGGCCCACGGGATCGACCAGCGTAATCGCCTCGACGCCCAACCGCTTGGCAGCGTAGTCGGCCGCTTCGACGTAGTTGAAGGCCTGGTCCATGGCGATGTTGAAGGTCTCGCCCTCGATGCCGTCGGTCTTCAAGGCCAGCAGGTACGACTGGACGCAGTCTTCCACGGCCACGACATGGCGGAGCATCGGCTTGCCGTTGGGATGGCGCAGCGCCACGGTCGCGTCGCGTCCGTCGGCGAACATCGCCCGGAGCTTGTCGTCCATCAACTCGCTCCACACGGGCACGCCGAACGACTCGCCGGCCACGGTCAGGTGGCTCAAGATGTCGTCCTCGACCTGGATCCACGACATGCGCAGGACAACCGTTGGCACCTGATACTGGACAAAGTACTGCCGGAACATCACCTCCTCGACCACCTTCGAGAAGGCATAGTAGCCCGGATACGCGGCCAAGGGCATGTCTTCCCGAATGGGAATCGGCTGGGGATTGTAATAGATTCCCATGACCGCATCGCCGCTGGCCAGGATCACGCGTTTCGGGGCCTTGGTGCGCAGCGACGCGTCAAGAATATTGAAGGTGCCACGAGCGCTGACGTCGATCACCGCCTGGCGGTCCTCCTTGCAGCTGGCCAG
>JBDKTH010001317.1:0-3601 GCA_039680305.1 Thermoguttaceae bacterium
GAGGAGCCGACCGCCCGGGCCGTTGTTCAACGGCTGCTGCGTGGGAGTATCGATCTGGTCACCAATCCGCGGAACCCACACGGATGCTTCCTGGTGCAAAGCGTGCTGGCCTGTGGCGAGGAAGCCGACTGCCTCCGCCGCGAAATGGCCAAGCGACGAACCCTTCTGGAGGCGTGCTTGCGTGAGCGATTCGAGCGAGCGACCGCCGAGGGGGACCTCCCGGCCGATTCCGATCCGAGTGATCTCGCCCGTTATGTGGCAGTCGTCATGTACGGAATGGCGGTCCAGGCGGCCGGTGGGAGGACTCGCGATGAGCTGAGGAAGGTCGTGGAGATCACCATGCGGGCCTGGCCGACGTGAGGCAGACAGGGCTAAATGGCAACTCGTTCGCAAAGGGGGCGATCGGATCTACCCGGAACCCATGCTTGACTTTGCATGCGGAGCGTGGCAGGCGAGACCAAGGGAAAGCCTATGACTTGGGTCGGCTTGGTTGCCGCCGCTCTGTCGATCGTCGTGCTGATCGAGCGGGAACGCTGGTCGACCGAACTGCTCGAAAGCCACTTCTCGTTCCCAGTGCTAAGCTACTACCGCTCGCAGCACGAAAACCCGTCGTGGTTCATTGTGTGCTGGCGGTGGGTCGGACGATGATCTCGTTGACGTCCACATCGTCGGGCTGCTCAATCGCGTAGGCCATGGCACGCGCGACCGCGTCTGGGGCAAGCGCGACCTTACGGAACTCGGCCATCGCGTCACGCGTAGCCGGGTCGGAGATTGTATCGGCCAATTCCGACTCGACGACGCCAGGCGAGATGACCGTGACGCGGACGTCCTGGTTCTCCAGACGCAGCCCCTCGGAGATGGCCAGCACGGCGAACTTCGTGCCACTGTAAACGGCGCAGGTGGGCCAGACCCGATGCCCGCCGATCGAGGAGAGGTTGATGATATGCCCCGACTGTCGACCCCGCATGTGGGGCAAGACTGCGGCGATGCCGTGAAGCACGCCGCGAACGTTCACGTCGATCATCCGGTTCCACTCGTCAATCTTCAGCTCGTGCAAGGGAGAGAGCGGCATGACACCGGCATTGTTGATGATCACGTCGATCTGTCCGAAGGCCTCGAGCGCGAAGTCGGCGAACGCCTGTACGTCGGCAAGGTTGGTCACGTCGAGGGCTCGGTATTCCGCGATCCCCCCGGCAGCCCGGACCTCGGCGGTGATCCTCTTGAGACGGTCGGTACGACGGGCACCGAGCACAACGCGGCCGCCCAGGGCGGCGAGATGGCGGGCGGTGGCTTCTCCGATGCCGCTGCTGGCACCGGTGATCAGGATGACTTTGCTGGCGATGCCTGACACGGGAATGGTCTCCTTGTCCGATGGTGGGAGTTGGCGATCCCAACGGTGCCGTACACTCTAGTCCCGAACGAATGCGAGGAGATCGGCGTTGAGCTGGTCCTTGTGCGTGTCGATCAGGCCATGCGGTGCGCCTGGGTAGACCTTCAAGGTTGCGCGATTGACCAGTTTCATGGAGGCCAAGGCCGCGGCCCGAATCGGGACAATCTGGTCGTCGTCGCCGTGGAGAATCAGTGTCGGCACGTCGAACTTACTCAAGTCCTCGGTGAAGTCGGTCGCGGAGAAAGCCTGGATGGAGTCATAGGTATTCTTAAAGCCGCCCATCATGCCCTGCATCCAGAACGAGTCGATCGAGCCCTGCGACACCTTGGCCCCAGGCCGGTTGAACCCGAAGAACGGGCCGCTGGCGAGATCCTTGTAGAACTGCGAGCGGTTGGCGAGCGAGGCGGCACGGAGTTGGTCGAACACCTCGATCGGCAGGCCGTTGGGATTGGCTGGCGTCTTGAGCATCAGCGGAGGAACCGCGGAGACGAGCGCCGCCTTGGCCACCCGTTCGGTCCCGTGCCGGCCGATGTAGCGGGCGACCTCGCCGCCGCCCGTGGAGTGCCCGACAAGGATGGCGTCTTTCAGGTCCAGTTGATCCAGGAGCTCGGCGAGATCGTCGGCATAGGTGTTCATGTCGTTACCGTGCCACGGCTGACTCGACCGGCCATGCCCGCGGCGGTCGTGGGCGATACACCGATAGCCGTTGGACGCGAGAAAGAACATCTGCGACTCCCAGCTATCCGCGTTGAGCGGCCAACCGTGGCTGAAGACCACGGGCTGACCGCTTCCCCAGTCCTTGAAGTAGATCTGTGTGCCATCCCTTGTGGTGATCATTCCCATTCGGTTGCCTCCCCGGCCTTTCTTTGGGATTAGCCCCGTGAATCCTCGACACGCAAGCCTTGTGCCAAACTTCCGTTGTCGACTGTGAGGATGTCGTGGGGATGACCTCCTGCTGACACCACCGACACGTGGGCCAATCGCCGCTTTAACGCTCGTACGGTGCGACTTCTGGCCAGGGAGCCTCTGCCTGCCAAAGCCGGGGATAGCTCGTCACGAAGCCGGAAGCATTCACCTCTAGCATGCGGACAGACTGTCCGCCGCCCAGTCTGGCAGGTTGCTTGCCGCACTGCTAACATAGGGGCTGCTGTTCGGATCGCATCCGAGCCGAGCCTCCATGAGAAACAGTGGTTTACGGCAGAAAAAAGGAGACACGTCATGTCGACACGTTCTTGCGGTGCTACGCCCCGTCGTGGATTTTTGAAAACAGCCGGCCGGGCGACGGCAGCATCGGTCCTCGCGGGCGTGGCCGTGCCGCATGTCCATGCGGCCGAAGATAACACGATCCGCCTCGCCCTGATCGGCTGCGGCGGACGGGGCACCGGCGCCGCGGTCAACGCGCTGTCGACCCAAAGCGGACCGATCAAGCTGGTGACCATGGCCGACGTGTCCGACACACGGTTGAAGACCAGCTACACGGCGCTGTCGAAGCGGTTTGCCGAGAAGATGGACGTTCCCGAGGACCGCAAGTTCATCGGTTTTGACGGCTACCGGAAGGCCATGGATTGCCTCAAGAAGGGCGACGTCGCCATCTTCGCCACGCCGCCGGCTTTCCGCTGGGTGCACTTCCGCTACGCCATCGACAAGGGCCTGAACGTGTTCATGGAGAAGCCCGTCACCGTCGACGGCCCGACCACGCGGAAGCTCCTGAAGCTGGGCGAGGAATCGGTCAAGAAGAACCTCAAGGTGGCCGTGGGCTTGATGTCGCGTCACAGCAAGGCCCGCCAGGCCCTCCATCAACAGATCGACGACGGCGCAGCGGGCGAAATCATCGTCATGCGGACCTATCGCATGCATGGGCCGATCGCCTCGTTCGCTTCGGGCCCCAAGCCGGAAGGGATCAGCGAGTTGCTCTATCAGATCCAGCGGTTCCACAGCTTCCTGTGGGCCAGCGGCGGGTGTTTCAGCGATTTCAACATTCACAGCATCGACGAATGCTGCTGGATGAAGAACGCCTGGCCGGTGCAGGCCCAAGCGGTCGGCGGACGACACTATCGCGGCGACTCGATCGATCAGAACTTCGACAGCTACTCCGTCGAGTACACTTTCGCCGATGGGACCAAGCTGTTCATGATCGGCCGGTGCATTTCCGGCTGCGTCAACGAATTCAACAACTATCTCCACACGCCCAAGGGATTGGTCACCGTGACC
>JBDKTH010000874.1:0-2325 GCA_039680305.1 Thermoguttaceae bacterium
CTGACATGCGTCCCAGGCACCTCGTAGGTCTCCAGTTGGGGCAGGAACTGGCGCCAGGTCGGCCTCGAGCCATTCCCGTTCCCTTGTGCGTTGCTTTCGGACGCCAGCCCCGTCTGCGCTCGAAAGAGGACAGCCTTTCCGGTGAAGGGCTGCGGCTGGTAGGAGCCCAGTGCGCGGTAGTGGGCTTTGGCGGTTTCCACCAGGTGCTCGACGTCGCCGAGGCCGATGCCCTCGGGCAAGAGTCCGACTGCTTGGGCCCAGTTGAGCACCAATGGCCAAGGCTGCGTGGAGGTCTCGGGGATCTTGTCCAGCGGGAATCCCCACTGCGAGGCGATCCACCGTAGCACGCCCGCATCGTCCAGCAGCGAACGCTCTCCGCCTGGCAGCGGCGTGTCGAGAAGGACGAGCAAGGCTACGGCCGCATCCTGAATCGCCAGTTGCCGGGCCATTTCGGCAGCCACCAGCCCCCCCATGCTCCAGCCGCCAAGCAGATAGGGACCGTTGGGCTGAACATTGCGAATCGCATCGAGGTAACAGGCCGCCATGTCCTCGATTCGCTCGTGCGGTGTGACGCGACCATCCAGGCCCTGGGCCTGAAACGCATAGAATGCCCGATCCGAATCGAATTGTCCGGCCAGGCCGGAGAGGAAACCGGGCAGACCGCCGAGCCCGTGCACGCAGAAGAACGGCCGACGCGGGCCGTCCGGACGCATCTGGACCAATGGCGAACGCATCTGCCCGACGGACGGGACGCGTTCCAAGGATGCGGTCTGATCCGCCGGCTCGATCCGCGTGGTTCCATCCGCTGGCACCCGCGTTTCGATCAGCCGGGCCAGCGCAGCAACGGTCGGCGCCGCGAACAGTTCGGCCAGCGGCAATTCGGCCAGCGGCAATTCGGCCGAGAAGGCATGGCGGACTTGCGCCGCGAGTTGCACGGCCAGGAGCGAGTGGCCGCCGAGATCAAAGAAGTTGTCCAGCACGCCGACCCGATCCACCCGCAGCATGCCGGCCCAAAGCGACGCCAGCTTTTCCTCAAGGGGCGTGCGTGGCGCGACGTACTCCGCGGCTAGGTCGGAATGAGCGGCGTCGGGGGCGGGTAGGGCATCCCGATCGACCTTCCCGCCGACCGTCTTGGGAAGCCAACGGAGTGTCACGATCGCCGCGGGGATCATGTAGTGGGGCAATCGCTGGCCCAGGAAGGCCCGCAACTCGGCTGGCGAGGGGCCCGGCTCTTGATGGGGCACCACGTAGGCCACCAGGCGAGCCGTGCCGGCCGGATCCCCAGAAGCGATGACCGCGGCTTCGCGCAGCTTGGGATACTCGCTGAGCACGGCCTCGATCTCCTCCGGCTCCACGCGGTAGCCGCGGATCTTGATCTGCCGATCGGTGCGACCGAGAAACTCCAGTTGCCCGTCCGACCGCCAGCGGGCCCGGTCGCCCGTCCTGTACATGCGCTCGCCGGGCTGCTGGGCAAACGGGTCGGCCAAGAACCGCTCGGCGGTCAACTCCGGCTGATTCCAGTAGCCGCGGGCGAGTCCGTCGCCGGCAATATACAGTTCTCCCGGCACGCCCACCGACACTGGCTGGCGCGACGGATCCAGGACATAGGTCCGCACGTTGCGCAGCGGCCGGCCGATCGGCACCGGCAGGAGGATGTTATGGGCAAACGTGGGATCCTGGGCCTCGTGCACGGTGGCGATCACGGTCGTCTCGGTCGGACCGTAGGTGTTCAGCAGTCGCGAGCCGACGCCAACCCGCTTGATCCACTCCGCCACACGCTCGGGAATGGCCGTTTCTCCGCCGAGAATCACCAGACGCAGCGCCGGCGGCGTGTGGAGCCCTTCTGCCTCCATCGCTCCGGTCAACTCGTGCCAGAAGGCCGTGGGCAGTGATGCGACTGTCACACCCCATTCCCCACAGGCGTGGAGGAAGCCCGCGTAGGAGTCGAGCATGCCGTCGGTGCGAAGCACAACCGTGCCGCCACGGGTCAAACATGGGTAGATCTCTTCCATGTGCGCATCAAAACCGATCGAAGCGAACTGGAGCACGCGATCGCTGGCGGCCAGCTCATACTGTTCGGAAGCGGCCAGGACATAGTTCACCAGTGCGCGGTGTTCGAGCATCACGCCCTTGGGTCGGCCGGTCGAGCCCGAGGTGTAGATCACCGCGGCCAGGTTGTCGGCCTTGGCCACCGGCTCGGGATTGTGCGCTGCACTGCCGATCCCTGTCCAGGGCGAGTCCAGGCAGACGGCCCGGGCCGCGGTTTCCGGGAGGTCGGCCAGCAGCCGGCTTTGCGTCAGGATCACTTCCGGCCGTGCATCGTCG
>JBDKTH010000839.1:0-4920 GCA_039680305.1 Thermoguttaceae bacterium
TGACGCATCCGAAGAAAGACCTTCTGGGTGCGTTTGTCGGCTCGCACAAGTGCGAGTCGTGCCACGATGAATCGTACAAGGTCTGGAAGAAGTCCGGGCATGCCAAGGCCTGGGAAACCCTCAAGAAAGCCGATCCCCCACGCGATCCCGATCCCGAGTGCATCGCCTGCCACGTCGTTGGCTGGAACGCCTCGCAGTTCTTCCCCTATGAAAGCGGCTTCTTGAACGAAAAGGACACGCCCAAGCTGGTTGACGTCGGATGCGAATCGTGTCACGGTCCCGGCCAGAAGCACATCGAGGCCGAGATGGGAAGCAATGAGGCCTTGCAGAAGCAACTCCGCGAGGCGATGGTCGTGACCAAGGAAGAGTCGGAAAAACGCCAGTGCTACACTTGCCACGACCTGGAGAACAGCCCCGACTTCGACTTTAAGACCTACTGGCCCTACATCGAGCACAAGGAAGAGTAATGCCGCTTGCGGCTTTGCCTTCCTCTGCCGAAGAACCCTAAACAAAACGGGGGCCTTTCCGACGAAAAGCCCCCGTTTGCATGGCTCTTACCGCGATCCGTCGCCGCTTCACTTCGCTCGATTGCGGAACCGGGCGTTCGTGGATCGCTCTTCGCGGATCAGCTGGGCAAGCTTCTCAACGGCACCTTCCACCGGGAGCATTTCCGGCTCGGCATCCCATCGCCACTTGAGCTCGATCTGGCCTTGCTTCAGGCCTCGCTCGCCGATCACCACCCGAAGCGGGATGCCGATCAGGTCTGCGTCCTTGAACTTGAAGCCGGGCCGCGAGTCGCGATCGTCGACCAGCACATCCACGCCGGCCGCCGTCAGCTCGTCGTGCAAACGGTTGGTCACTTCCATGGTCGCCGCGTCCGTTACCTTCATCGGCACCAGAAGCACCTCGTACGGGGCGAGCGGCACGGGCCAGAGGATTCCCGCGTCGTCGTAGTTCGTCTCCACCAGCCCGGCGATGATCCGGTTGATGCCGATCCCGTAGCAGCCCATGATGATCGTGCGCAACTGCTCTTGAGCGTCGAGGAACCGGGCGGCCAGGGCCTCGGAATACTTGGTCCCCAGCTTGAACACGTGGCCCACCTCGATCGCATGCCGCAAGGCCAGCTTGCCGCTGCACCGCGGGCAGGGATCGCCGCTTTCCGCATTGCGCAGGTCGGCGTACACCTCGGGTTCGAAGTCGCGCCCTGGGTTCACGCCGGTCAAGTGGGTCTCGGCCGCGTTGGCGCCGGTCACTGCGTTACGCATCACGCGCACGTCCTGGTCGGCGTAGATCGGAATCTTCTGGGCCATCCCTACCGGGCCGGCGAAGCCCACCGGCGAGCCGGTCACCTTCTGGATCACTTCCGGATCGGCCAGGCCGAGTTTCTTGGCCCCGGCCGCCCGGCGGATTTTGTTCTCATTGGCCTCGTGGTCGCCTCGCACGAGCACGGCGATCGGCTGGTCGTCGGCCACGTAGATCAGCGTCTTGATCAGGTCTTGGGCCTGGCATTTGAGGAATCGGGCAACCTGCTCGATCGTGCTGGCGCCGGGCGTGGAGACCCGTTCGACCGCCTTCAGCGGCACATCCGGAGCCTCGCCGCCCCGCGGGCCGATCTCTGCCTTCTCGACGTTTGCCGCATAGCTGCAGTCCTTGCAGTGCAGCACCGAGTCCTCGCCGTTTTCCGCCGGGATCATGAACTCGTGGCTGGCATCGCCACCGATCGGGCCGCTTTCCGCCTCAACGGGCAGGTAGGTCAGCCCGCAGCGGTCGAAGATCCGGCAGTAGGCCCCATACATCTTCTCATAGCTCTTGTTGAGCCCTTCGAGCCCCGTGTCGAAGCTGTAGGCGTCCTTCATCAAGAACTCGCTGGTCCGCAGCACGCCGAAGCGGGGCCGTTCCTCGTTGCGGAACTTGGTTTGGACTTGGTACAGCGTAATCGGCATCTGCCGATAGCTGGAGATGAATTTCGAGACCAGATCGGTCACCACCTCTTCGTGGGTCGGACCGAGGGCCATTTGGACCTTGCGGTTCTGGCGACGGACGGCGAATTGGATCAGCACGTCGCCGAACGCCTCGACCCGGCCGGTCTGCTCCCAGAGCGAGATCGGCGTCAGGGCCGGCATCAAGAGTTCCACGGCACCGGTCGCGTCCATCTCCTGACGCACGATTTCGGTCGCCTTGTGGAGCGAGCGGAGGCCCAGGGGGAGGTAGGTATAGGCCCCGGCCATCACTTGGTTGATCAGGCCGGCACGCAGCATAAGCACGTGACTAGGGATTTCCGCCCCTTCGGGCGTTTCCTTCATCGTCGGAATAAGGGTTTGGGTCCAGCGCATAGGTGACCAGTCGTGATTTGGGGCAGTGCATGGAAAAGTTGGTATTTTAGGTGACCAGACGTGCCCTAGGCAAGAGGAACTGCGTCCTCCTTGTGGTGGATTCCCCCAGACCCTAGAATCAATGACACGATATGAGGCCGTACGGAGGTCTTTTTCGCCGAGGGGTACGCTACGTGCACGTGCCGTTCGGAGAAAAGGAATGCCGTTCCCTTTTCTTCCCCAGAGCCGATTCGAGCCCCCCTCTCCCCCCGGAAAGGAGTCCCATGCAGCGCCGGTACGTCAATCAACTTGGACCGCAGGAGACGATCAATGAGGTCTTTCGTGCCACGGAAAAGCAACTGCGGCCCAACCGGAATGGAAACCTTTACCTGCAGGTTGATCTGTCGGACCGCACCGGTGTGGTCAACGCTCGGATGTGGAATGCCAGCGAACCCGTGTACCGATCCTTCGAAAACGGCGACTTCGTCCGGGTTGAAGGCTCAACCCAACTGTTTCAAGGGGCGATGCAGCTGATCATCACCCGGCTGACCAAGGTCGAGGCCAAAGAAGTCCTGGAAGACGACTTCACGCCGATCGGCGCGGTGCAGGTCGACAAACTGATGGTCCGCCTCACGGAGATGCTCCGCGAGATCACCGATCCGCACCTCCGGAACCTGGCCGAGTGCTTCCTGATGGACGAGGCGTTCTTGCAGAAGCTCAGCCGGGCCCCGGCCGGGATTAAGCACCACCACGCCTATCTCGGGGGGCTGCTGGAGCACATCGTCAACCTGATGGAAGTCGTGCTCCGCATCGCCCCCTGCTACCCGATGATCGACCGCGACCTGCTCCTGCTGGGGGCGTTTCTCCACGACATGGGCAAGGTCGACGAGCTGAGCTACGACCGCGAACTGGCCTACACCGACGAAGGCCAACTGATCGGTCACCTGGTCATGGCGATCAGCATGCTCGAAGCGAAGCTCCGCGAGGTGGAAAAGCTGTCCGGGGAGCCGGTCCCCGAGGAGACCGTGTTGCGGCTGAAGCACCTGATCATCAGTCACCACGGCGAATACGAGTACGGCAGCCCCAAGCTTCCCATGACGTTGGAGGCCGTCGCCCTGTACTGCCTGGACAATCTCGACGCCAAGGTGTTCGCCTTCAATCAGCAGTTGCGCGACGACCCGAACGTGGAGAGCTCCTGGACGCACTACAACCCCAACATGAATCGCAAACTGTTCAAGGGGAACGGCAAGAAGACGGCGACGTAGTCCGGGCGTGGAGAGCGGGCGTGGAGAGGACTGTGTGCCACGACGGCTGGGTTCCCGGTCGACAACCGCATTCAGAGCCGGGCCGTGTCGGCCCGATTTCTCCCGGCCCTGAGAAATCGGGGCGGCCCGCCCCGGTTCTGATGGCGTTGTTATGAATCAAAGAGGGACGCACGATGGCAGACCTGGACCTCGAACAATCGATCCTCGAATTCGTCAACCGGCCCGATTATCACCCGGTCAAGCCCCGGGTGATCGCCCGGCATCTGCACTTGGATCAGGACCAGGTCCCCGAGGTCCGGAAGACAGTCAAGCGACTCGTGCGTCGCGGACTGCTCATCTACGGAGCCCGGCACCTCGTAATGCCCGTGGGGGCGGTCGATGCGACCTCGCCCACACACAAACCCGCACAAGGCAAGCCCACGCAGAGCAAGCCAAACCGGATTGTCGGCCTCTTTCGCCGCAACGAGGCCGGGCACGGCTATGTGCGCCCCCGTGGGATCACCCAGCCCGATGGGCCCCGCGATATTTATATCTCCGCCCGTGATGCGGGCGACGCCTCGACCGGCGACACGGTGGTCGTGCAGCTGCTCAAAGGCGGTCGCGGTGGACGCGTGCCTGGGCCGCGCGGCGAAATCGTCGAGATCCTCGAGCGTGAGACGCACCAGTTCGTCGGCGTCTATTCCGAATCGGCCGATGGGGCTTTCGTCGAGGTCGACGGCGCGGTCTTTGCCCAGCCGATCTGCGTCGGCGATCCGGGGGCCAGCGGCGTCCAGCCGGGCGACAAGGTCGTGATCGAGATGGTCCGCTTTCCCGCCCACTATCATGATGGGGAAGGCGTGATCAAGGAAATCCTTGGCCCACGGGGCAAGCCGGGGGTCGACACGCTGTCGATCATCCGCGAGTACGGCCTGCCGGGCGACTTTGCTGAGGATGCCTTGGAAGACGCACGCCTGGAAGGGGAACGATTCGACGAGACGATCCCGCCCGGACGCCTCGACGCCACCCACGAAACCGTCGTAACCATCGACCCGATCGACGCCCGCGACTTCGACGACGCGATCTCCCTGGAGCAAACGGACAACGACCACTGGCGTCTGGGCGTTCACATCGCCGACGTTTCTTACTTCGTCCGGCCGGGCACGGCCCTGGATCGCGAGGCCCGCGACCGGGCCACCAGCGTCTACCTGCCCGACCGCGTGATCCCCATGCTTCCGGAGACGATCTCCAACGCGCTGGCCAGTCTGCAGCCGAACAAGGTTCGCTACACCAAGACCGTCTACATGGAATTCACGCCCGAGGGCGTGCGCACTAGCGCCGAGTTCCATTCCGCGGCGATTAAGAGC
>JBDKTH010001270.1:0-4269 GCA_039680305.1 Thermoguttaceae bacterium
CACCTCCCAGCCGCGGATCCAGTCGCCACGCTCGTTGAGCATCAGGTCGTGGGGCCAGGCCTCGCTCGTCCAGTCGCCGTGCTTGCCGTGGAGCTTGGGGAAATTGGCCGGGTTCATCGCGTCCTGGAAGATGTCGTAGCGGCTGGTGAGCACGTTCAACTCGTTCAACTGGCGCAACTGCTCGGGCTTGGCGGCGTTGCTCCAGAGAATCCGCGTCATCCCCAGCGACTGCATCTCCCGGCACATGGCCGCCGGATCCTTGTCAAAGCACCAGACGTTGGCCGCCCCGATGAGCTGATCGACGTAGCGGTTCTTCTTGCCCTTCTCGGCCAGGGTCTTGAAGAGGCCCGTCTCCTTGGCGTACTGCCGGTAGCGTTTGCACATCGCCACATAGCCGCCGTCGTCGAAGAACGCATAGCGGACCCGGCGCGGATAGCCGAACTGGCCTTTTTCCGATTGCCACTGCGGGGCCAGGGTCAAGAGGCCATCTTGCCGGGGCAAGTCGACCATCGCGTCGTTGGGCGTCTCGACCAGGTTCATCACGCCCTGCTTGCCATCGGTCATCCCGTACCAGGGCATGCACAGCCCATGGCCGCCGTAGAGGTGGTACGACATCGGCTTGAGGCTCTCGTCGTCGACCGGATAGCTGATCCCCTCGTTGACCGGCAGGACCAGGAACATCTTCTTCTGCGGGACAAACGGCGAGGGAAAGGCCAGGCGTTCGCTCAAGGGGCCGGTTGCCGAGAGTTGGACGACCAGTTCGGGCTGGTTCGCGTCGAGCCGGATCGTGCCGACGATCTCCAGCATGTCGATCGGATAGAGCAGCTTGACCGCCAGGCCGCCCTCGATCGGCTTGGCATTGATCGCGATCACGCCCGCATTGGGACGCTGCTCCCACTTGCGTCCCGTGCGGCGATCGACCACGGTCATCGCGAGGTCGGCCGTTTGCAGGGTCACTTCCAGGGTGGAACTGGTCGCCTTGAGCGAGGCGGGAAGCCCCTTGACGCGATATTGGTCGAGCGAGCCGACGCGACGCAGCGAGGCGTCGTCGAGCCAGACGGTCGCCGGGCCGTTGCCGGTCAGCCGCGGCCAGATCGACGCGGCATCTTTGGGAATGAGGAACCGGCTGCGGACCTCTTGCCACTCGTTGGTGGCCTTCTGCGACCGGCCCCCGAAGGTCCAACTGATCGCCTCGCCCTTGGCATCGTAGAGCACGACACTGAGCTTGCTTTCGCCCTTGCCGTCCACCCGCATCCAGCAGGCCAGCTCGTAGATCTCGCCCGGCTTAACCTTGATCCGTTTGGCCTGTCCCAGGCTCCAGTCCTGCTGGCCTGTGTGCTCGACGCGCACCGCCTGGCGCCCGCCGTGCTTTTCTTTCGGGTCCAATTCCGCCCGGGCGTTAGAATTTCGCGACCAGACGCTGTTCCAGCCGGCCAGTCCCTGTTCCAGATCGCCGTTGGTCAGGAGGTTGTCGGCGCGGGCTGGGAGGGAAAGAGAAAGGCCCGCCAGGGCAGCAAGCAGGAAGGTGCGGATCACGGTGGGAGACTCCTCAGAGGTTCCTTGACAGTCGGGATTTAGAAATCGTATCATCCGGTATGCTCCCTACGCAATCCTCTTCCGACAACCCGCTCGTTCAGGTCCGCTCGGCTTGCAAGACGGTCGCCGGGCGTGCGGCCTTGGTCCACATCGACTGCGACCGGCTTTCCGCGTATGCCGCCGCCCTGCCGTTGGACGAGATCCGGCAGCCGGAACTGCACGCTTCGCGGCACTACCTGGGACACGGCGAGGACACGGCCGCGTTCTTCGTGACCCTCGACGCGATCAACTTCGGCTCGGGCTACTTTCCCCACGTGCGCAAGCGTCCGGGGATGTCGGGCTATTTTACCGTGGCCTCGTCGCTGAACGACTACTTCCAGGCCCACGGCCCCTTGTCGGCCGAGCAATTGGCCCGGTTCACCGCGGAGGATGGCGCCAGGATTTTTGGGCAGGATCTTGCCAACGGTCCGGTCGCCGAACTGATGGGGCTCTTCGCCCAGGCGCTCGGCGACCTGGGCCGCTACCTGCTAAACCAGTTCGACGGCCGCTTTGCCCGCCTGATCGAAGCGGCCGACCAGTCGGCCGTGCGGCTCGTGGGGCTGTTGCGGGCCATGCCGCTGTTTAACGACGTCGAACGGTACCACGGGCTGGAGGTCCCTTTCTTCAAGCGGGCCCAACTGACCGCCGCCGATCTCCATCTGGCCTTCCAGGGCCAGGGGCTCGGGCATTTCACCGACCTGGACCAACTGACCATCTTTGCCGACAACCTGGTGCCGCACGTCCTGCGCATCGACGAGGTGCTCCGGTACGAGGACGACCTGGCCGCCCGGATCGATCGTGAAGAGCCGATCCCGGCCGGCTCGCCCGAAGAGGTCGAGATCCGCGCCTGTGCCGTGCATGCGGTCGAGCTGCTGGTCGAACACTTGCGCACCGCGGGCCAGCACGTCGCGCCGATGCAGGTCGATTACCTTCTGTGGAATCGCGGGCAGCAGCCCTACTACAAGAAGATCCGGCCGCGGCACCGAGCGCGCAGCGTGTATTACTGAGGGCGAGGCGTCCAACGCCAGCAGGCACGCTCCGCGGTGCCGTGGGCGGCCTGCGCTAAGGACCCGTCCAGGAATAACTTGGAGAATTGACCTACCAATGAAGCAACTGCCGTGGGAAAACGCCGGAAGTCTACACCGGGTGCAGCGGCAGTTGCTTCATTGATGGACGATGGATTCTCCGAAAGACGGACGAAGAAACGCATGAGACCTCCCCCGTAGAAAGAGAGAATCCGCCGTTGGTCATGGATCGCCCAGCGTCGAAGGCTCGGCGGATTCTCTCTTTCGAGTAGGTCAATTCTCCAATTATTTCTGGACGGGTCCTAGGCTGGCCGCCCACCGATGCTCAACGGTCGCCGCGTCGCGAAGGGGGGAGCGACACGGAACGTCAAAAATCCTTGACCGGTTCGCCGCCGTCCTTGGAGCCCAACGCGCCCCAGACACCGTAGGGGCTGGTCGTGCCCGAGCCCGTCGGCGCCGGCTGGGTGGGATCGCCCGTGTTGATCGTGTCGCTGATGAACCGCACTGAGGCGTCGCCCATCGCCACATTCACCCCGCCCGGATGATTGCTCGACGGCGGCCAGACGCCGTTGCTCGAATCGTCGTTGTTCGTGTCACCGCAACTTGGACTGTTGGGCGCCAGCACGGTTGTAAAACCGATGTGCGACGTGGAGCCGTGGTTCCACTGGCCAGACCAGCTCGTGACGGAATAGCTGGCGGCGTACCGCTTCGGATCGCTCGGATCGACCGTCGTCATGCAGGAGGCGGGGTTCGTCGTGATTCCGCTGAAGGTGTGAACGTTGCCTTGCCCGACTCGGCGGGAGTCTCCCGGATAAAGCCGTTCGGAGAGCATGACCGTGTTGCTCGTGCCGTCGGTGATCGAGGCGAAGGTGATCTTGGCGGCGTAGTTGGCGAAGATCCCCCGCGTATTGCTCGAGCCGTTATTGCCGACCGTGCCTTGACTGTAGACCGAATCGCCGACGCTGAACATGTAATTGGTTCGGCCCACCTGGTTATCGGCCTTGCTGCTGATGCTGGCATCCGAGGGGCACATCAACGTCGGGACCTGCTGCAGATAGGGATAGTAGGTTCCGGCCGTGCCGTCCCAGGGGCAGGGGCCAAAGGCCGTGTAGCTGACGCCGCTATAGGTTTGCGGGCTGCTCCAGGCGGCATACAACGGTTGCTGTTCAAAAAACGGCATCAGCCGCATCCAGCCCGACCCAAAGGCCCCATTGCACGCCGCACAGCCGCCGAGTTGCGTTCCGGCCTTCTTGGGCGGGAAGGCCAGATGGACATCGGCATAGTTGTGCACGGCCAGCGCGAGCTGCTTCAACTGGTTGGAGCACTGCCCGCGCCGTGCCGCCTCGCGGGCGGCCTGGACCGCCGGCAACAACAACGCAATCAAGATCCCGATGATCGCAATCACTACGAGGAGTTCGACCAGTGTGAACCCACGCCAACGCATCGTTTGCCTCATACCTACCTCCGGACAGGACAGGAAGAGAAAGTTTGCCCTTGTATACTTCTTTTGGGTGGCAGTGCATCGATGCCCCTGTTCCCGCCAAGCGGTCGGATTTCTGGCCCACAGCAATCCCATTCCGTCTGGCTCCCCATGAAACACCGCATCCTACCGGAAGTTCTTCGAGATTCTTTGAACGTGGCAGAGCCCGGTTTTCGCACCCTTCCTCGG
>JBDKTH010001233.1:0-1730 GCA_039680305.1 Thermoguttaceae bacterium
CGTCGGACGTGGGGTGCGTCCGCAATTGTGTTACTTTTTGCGCAAAAACGTAATGCCGGACTGTTGACAGGCGCGCCGCCGCCATCCACACTGGGGGTACAGTGCCTGGCGAGTCGCCAGGCGCTCGCGCAAGGCATTCATCTTTTTGGATCGACACCTAACAAGGTCATGCGTGCCGGGTCGCGGCGGCCCGGTATCGGAATGCGGGAGGAGAACGCGTCTCTTCCCGGCTCGAAGTGACCACATCCGTACGAGGAGGCCCCTATGAGTGAAGCGCACAGCAATGGCACGTCGCGTCGCGAGTTTCTCAAGAGCACCGGCTGCGTAGCTGGGGCGGCGGCCCTGGCCGGCATGGCCATTCCGCACGTCCACGCGGCGGAGAACAACACGATCCAGGTCGCCCTGATCGGTTGCGGCGGCCGCGGCACCGGCGCAGCGGCCGACGCGTTGAAGAGCAAGTGCGGCCCAGTCAAGTTGGTGGCCCTGGCCGACGTCTTCGAAGACCGCGTGAAGAATACCTACGAGACGCTCAAGAAGAATCTCGGCGACCAGGTCGACGTGGCCGAGGATCGCAAGTTCGTGGGCTTCGATGCCTATAAGAAGGCCATGGACTGCCTGAAGCCGGGCGATGTGGCGATCTTCGCCACCCCGCTGGCCTTCCGCTGGGTGCACTTCGGCTACGCCATCGACAAGAACCTCAACGTGTTCATGGAAAAGCCGCTGACGGCCGACGGCCCGACGTCCCGCCGGATGCTCAAGCTCGGCGAGGCGGCGGCGGCGAAGAACCTCAAAGTGGGCGTCGGGTTGATGTCCCGCCACAGCCGGGCGCTCCAACAGCTGCACCAGCGCATCCAGGATGGCGCGATCGGCGACATCCTCGCGATGCGTGCCTACCGGATGACGCCGCCGGTCGGCTCGGCCTACTCGGAAAAATGGCCCGGCAAGCCCAGCGACCTGCTGTGGCAGCTCCAGCGGTTCCACAGCTTCATCTGGGCCAGCGGCGGCTGCTTCAACGACTTCTACATCCACGTCATCGACCACTGCTGCTGGCTGAAGAACGCCTGGCCGGTCAAGGCCCAGGCGCTGGGCGGACGCCACTACCGCATGAGCCCCCAGGGCAACCCCTGCGTCGACCAGAACTTCGATGCCTACGCGGTCGAATACACCTTTGGCGACGGCACCAAGCTCTTCCTCGATGGCCGCTGCATCGCCGGCTGCACCCAGATCTACTCCAGCTACCTGCACGGCACCAAGGGCCTGGCGATCGGCTCCAAGTCGGGTGACTGCGGGGCCCCGTCGAGCATCCACAAGGACCAGAACCCGGTCCGTGCCAGCATGACCTGGGAATCGAAGATTCCGAAGGGCGAGCAGAACCCGTATCAGAACGAGTGGAACGACCTGATGGACGCCATTCGCAACAACAAGTCGTACAACGAGGTCGAGTACGGCGTCAAAGCCAGCCTCACCAGCTCGTTGGGCCGGAAGGCCGCCCACACCGGCGTGGAAATCACCTTCGACGACCTGCTCAACTGCGAGGACGAATACGCGCCGCACGTCGACAAGTTGACGATGGACTCCCCGGCCCCCTTGCCGGCCGACGCCCAGGGCAAGTACCCCGTGCCCCAGCCCGGCCTGATCACCAAACGCGAGTATTGATTCCCGCGTAGATAACGCACCTCCGAGCCGGGTCGTATCAGCCCGGAACCGGGGCGTATCGCCCCGGCTCGGAC